>NZ_CAWMFQ010000178.1:0-4299 GCF_963866995.1 Aeromonas sp. ZOR0002
CACAGTACAACCAGCGGGCCAGCGCCCTCGGTTTCGCGGCAGACAGGACGTTTGCCGACATCATCGACAGTTTCATCACCCATGACATGCAGGAGGCATCATGAGCGACATCCCAACCCCCATCATCGGTCTCATCATCGCGGTCTTCGTGCTGGTGTTCCTGGTCATCCGCACCCGGGTGCACGCCCTGATCGCCATGCTGGCGGCGGCCTGCATCGCCGGGATCACCGGCGGCATGAGCATCGACAAGACCCTCACCGTGATCACCCAGGGCTTTGGCTCCACCCTCGGCAGCATCGGCATCGTCATTGGCCTCGGGGTCATGATGGGTCGCCTGCTTGAGGTCTCCGGCGCCGCCGAACAGATCGCCTACAGCTTCATCAAGTGGCTCGGCAAGCGCCGCGAGGAGTGGGCACTGGCCATCACGGGCTACATCGTCAGCATCCCCATCTTCGTGGATTCCGCCTTCGTCATCCTCTATCCGGTGGCCAAGGCGCTGGCAAAAAGCGGCAAGCGCTCCCTGCTCACCCTAGGGGTGGCGCTCGCGGGCGGCCTGGTGGTAACCCACCATACCGTGCCGCCGACCCCGGGCCCGCTGGGGGTTGCCGGCCTGTTTGGCGTGGACATCGGCGCCATGCTGCTGACCGGCATGGCCCTGGCCATCCCCTGCGTGCTCGGCATCGTCTTCTACGCCCAGTGGCTCGACAAGAAGTACCCCGAGTTCGGTGCCCAGGCCGCCCAGACCCCGGACGAGCTGCAAGCCACCTATGAGCAGTACCTCAAGGAGAAGGAGGGCAAGACCCTGCCGAGCCTGACCCTGTCGCTGCTGCCGATCCTGGTGCCCATCGTGCTCATCTTCGTCAAGGCCATCTTCACCACTCTGGCCACCCTGGAGGGCATGGATGGCCTGATGGCGACCCCCCTGGTGCAGGGCATCAACTTCATCGGCACCCCCATCATCGCGCTGGCCATCAGCGTGCTGCTGGCGGTCTATACCCTGGTCCCGCACATGGACAGGCACGCCACCGCCGCCCGCCTGGAAGAGGGGTTGCAATCCGCCGGCATCATCTTGCTGGTGACCGGTGCCGGTGGGGCGCTGGGGGCCGTGCTGCGCGACAGTGGTGCAGGCCAGCAGCTGGCCGAGCAGATCGCCCAATTGCCCATCTCCCCCATCCTGATCCCCTTCATCGTGGCGACTCTGGTGCGCCTCATCCAGGGGTCCGGCACCGTGGCCATGGTGACGGCGGCCTCCATCTCCGCCCCCATCCTGGCGCAGATCCCCGGGGTCAACATGTTGCTGGCCGCCCAGGCCGCCACCATGGGGTCGCTCTTCTTCGGTTACTTCAACGACAGCCTGTTCTGGGTGGTCAACCGCATGATGGGGATCTCCGACGTCAAGCAGCAGATGATCGTCTGGTCCATCCCGACCACCATCGCCTGGGCCATCGGCGGCACCGGCGTCGCCCTGCTGAACCTGCTGTTCGGTTCCGGCGGCACCTGGTTCGACCCCGTGCTGCCGCTGCTGGTGCTGGCCCTCATCGTCTGGTACGTCAAGGGGCAGTCCCTGGCTCCGGCGGCAGGGGCCGTCCCGAGCCGGGAGTCATAACCCGCACCGTCACGGCAACGCTGTGTGACGAGGGCCAGTCTGCTAGACTGGCCCTCTTTTTCGTTCATTCATCTTGCAAAGGAGTGTTGGATGCCTGCGTCTTCCTGGTGGGACAAGTCCACCGGTTTTGCCCTGCTCACCATCTTGCTGTGGGCCTCCCTCGCCGCGCTCACCTCCCGGATCACCAGCGTCTCGCCGCTGGTGCTGGTGGGGCTGGTGCTGCTGTTCTGCGGGGCGGGCACCCTGCCATTCTGGCGCCAGTGGCGCGCCAGCCCCCTCACCTGGCTGGTGACCATCACCGCCCTGCTGCTCTATCACCTGCTGCTGTTCACAAGCTTTCGCCACGCCCCCGTGCTGGAGGCAAACCTCATCAACTACCTCTGGCCGCTGTGCATCATCCTGTTCACCCCCTTGCTGCTGCCGGGTCATCCCCTGAGCCTGCACCATCTGCTGGCCGGGGCCCTGGGTCTCGCGGGATCGGTGCTGGTGATGGTCGATGGTCACCTGCAGTTGCAACAGGCCCATCTGCCCGGCTACCTGCTGGCCCTCGGCGCCGCCATCGTCTGGGGCGCCTATTCCGTGCTCTCACGCCGCCTGCCTCCCGCTCCCGCCGTGGTCACGGCCGCCGCCTGCCTGCCCGCCGGGCTCCTGGCCCTGCTGCTGGCATGGATGCTGGAAGGCCCCTTGCCATTCGCCCGGATCCCCCAGGGGGACTGGCTGCTCATCGCCGGGCTCGCCCTCGGCCCCATGGGGGCGGCCTTCGTCACCTGGTATCTGGCGCTGCGGGACGGGGATCCGCGCCGCATCGGTGCGCTCGCCTACCTCACTCCCTTGCTGAGCACCCTGCTGCTGGTCTGGCTCAACGGCGAGGCGCTCACCCCGCGCCATCTGCTGGCGGGGGGGCTCATCATGGGCGGCGCCCTGCTCGGCCTGCTGGTGAAAAGCCCAGGTCAACGGGAGCTGGCACGGCCACTGTCATAAAAACGCCATCAGACCTGATTAAGCTCGCGCCCATTGCGTGATTCAAGCAGGAATCTGATGTGAAAATTGCCCATTTTGCCTCCCTCTCTTCCCTCGTCTTGCTGCTGGTGGCCGGTGTCCAGGCCACCGCGCTTTATCATGGCTGGCAACAATTCAACCACTCGGCCCAGGCCCAGCGTCTGCAGGAGCGCCTGCAACAGCAACTGAGCGGTCCGTTGCAGGGGGCGCTTCGCGACTATCTCGGCAGCGGGGATCCCCTGCTGCTGGCCCAGGCCCAGGGAGTGCGCCAGCAGGCGCTGGCCCTGCTGTCCCGCCTGGAGGATCCCCAGACCCAGCCGCTAAACGCCCGGCTTGAGCAGATGAAAACCCGCATTGACGGCGACTATCTGGCGGCGGGCAAGCTCTCCGGCAACAGCCAGTGGTTGCTGCAAAATGCCGAGAACGAGTTGACCACCCAGGCCAAAGCCTTGCTCCGTTACGGCCAGCAGGGGGCGGCCGCCGGGCGGGATCCGGCCCTTGCCGAGCAGTATCGCCAGGGGTCGGCCGACATCCTGACCGCCCTCCCCTCCCTCGCCCACCAGCGCCAGAACTACATGGAGCAGGCGAGCGCCAAGCGTCTCGAAGGGCTGCAATTCGAGCTGGCTGCCCTGCAAAAGCAGGCCGACTCCCTGGCCGCCTTGCCGAGCATGGAGCTTTTCGAGGAGGCACCGGCCGACGAATTCACCCTGGGAGAGCCGATACCCAAGGAGCTCGGGGATCAGCCCAAAGCCGAGCTGACCTCCCTGCTCAAGCGCTATCCCCAGGAGCTGGAAAACAGCCGCAAGGCGCTGCAACAGCAGCAGGCCGCTCGTCAGATGGTGCAGCAGGACATCACCCAGCTGCTGCAAGCGGGGGAGCAATTGGGTGAGCAACTCGCCGCCGCCCGCCAGACCATGAACCGGGAGCTGGCCACCGTGCTCGGCATGCTGGCGCTCTGCCTAGTCGTGGTGGCCCTGCTGTTCGCCCTGGTGCAGCGTCGCTGGCTGGTCAGGCCCCTGCTGCAACTGCGGGCAGCCTTTCTGCAGCTCGACGCCACGGGTCAGGCCCAGCTGCTGACCCCGGGGCGCGAGCGCAACGAACTGGCGGACATCGTCGCGAGCTACAACCGCCTGATACAGCGCCTGCAACAGGATCAGCAGCAGAAGGCGGGGCAGCTCTCCAGCGTCTCTTCCAGCCTGCAGGAGATGGTGGAGCAGGTGCAGGAGATCCATCACAGCACCCGCACCACGGAGCAGGCGGTGGACGAGAGCGACACCATGATGCAGGAGCTCAACCAGCTCGCCAGCGAGGTGCACCAGGTCGCCGCCGAAATCGCCCAGCACGCCCAGCACAATGAACACTCCATGAGCCAGAGCGAGCGGCTGGTCGGGGGCATGCTGACGGCTACCGCCCAGACCGGGCTCGCCATCGACGAGAGCAGCGGCGCCCTGGCCCAGCTGACCCGCTCGGTGGAGGACGTGACCGCCATCGTCGACGTCATCGGCCACATCTCCCAGCAGACCAACCTGCTGGCCCTCAACGCCGCCATCGAGGCGGCCAGGGCCGGGGAGCAGGGGCGCGGCTTCGCGGTGGTAGCCGACGAGGTGCGCCACCTCTCCGCCGACACCCAGCGCTCCCTCGGCCAGATCACCGAGATCCTGGCGAGCCTCACCCAGGCGGGGGATCAGCTCGCC
>NZ_CAWMFQ010000179.1:0-1856 GCF_963866995.1 Aeromonas sp. ZOR0002
CCTGCCTCGCGATGTGCTGGATCGGGAGGTGGCCCGCATCGTCGCTGCCGGTGTCACCCTTACCCTCAACCACAAGGTGGAGGATGTGCTCAAGGCGCGTGACGAGGGGGGCTTTGACGCCGTCTTCATGGCCATCGGTGCCCATCTGGCAAAGCGGGTCGATATTCCGGCCCGGGAGGCGGGCAAGATCCTCGATGCGGTGAGCTTCCTCGAGCAAGCGAGCCTGGCCGAGGAGCAGGGCTTGCCACCGCCCAAACTGGGACGGCGGGTGGCCATCTACGGCGGTGGCAACACCGCCATGGATGCGGCCCGCACCGCCCGCCGCCTCGGTGTGGAAGAGGCGATGATCATCTACCGCCGCGACCGGGATCATATGCCGGCCCACGCCTTCGAAGCCGATGAGGCCGAGGAGGAGGGGATCAAGATCAACTGGCTGCGCACCATCCGCCAGCTCGACAGCACCAATATCGAAGTGGAGGTGATGGCGCTGGATGCCGAGGGCAAGCCGGTGCCCACCGGCAAATTTGAAACCCTCGAAGCGGACTCCCTTATTCTGGCGCTGGGCCAAGAGGTGGACTTGAGTGTGCTGGAGAGCATCCCCGGCGTGCGGGTCAACAAGGAGGGGGTGGTGCAGGTTGGCGAGAACCTGATGACGGATGTGCCGGGCCTGTTTGCTGGTGGCGACATGGTGCCCTCCGAGCGCACCGTCACCATTGCCACCGGCCACGGCAAGAAGGCGGCGCGCCATATGGATGCCTGGCTGCGCGGTCGCCTCTACCACAAACCGCTCTCCCATTTGCAGGCAGGGAAGCCGCTGGTAGGGCCCGAGCAGCTGCAACTCTGGTTCCAGACCCATGCTCCCGCCAGCAGTCAGCCGGTCAAACCGCCCTCGGCGCGGGACGACTTTGGCGAGATCATCGGCGGGCTGGATGAGGTGGCCGCCCGCTACGAGGCGGCGCGCTGCTACTCCTGCGGCAACTGCTTCGAGTGCGACGGCTGTTATGGCAGCTGCCCCGAGCAGGCCATCGCCAAGCTGGGGCCGGGAAATGGCTATCAGGTGGATGCCGAGCGCTGCACCGGCTGCGGTGCCTGCCACGACCAGTGTCCCTGCCACGCCATAGCGCTGCGCCAACCGGAGGAGTCCCAATGAAACATGAACTGATCATGGTTGACGGCAACGAAGCCGCGGCCCGGGTGGCGTATCAGCTGAGCGAAGTGTGTGCCATCTACCCCATCACCCCGAGCTCGACCATGGCCGAACTGGCCGACGCCTGGGCGGCACAGGGGCAGACCAACCTGTGGGGCAACATCCCCACGGTGGTGGAGATGCAGAGCGAAGGGGGGGCGGCCGGTACGGTACACGGCGCCCTGCAGGCGGGGGCGCTCGCCACCACCTTCACCGCCAGTCAGGGGCTGATGCTGATGCTGCCCAATATGTACAAGATCGCCGGTGAATTGACCTCGGCGGTATTCCATGTGGCGGCCCGATCCTTGGCGGCGCAGGGGCTGTCGATCTTTGGCGACCATCAGGACGTGATGGCGGCGCGCAGCACCGGCTTTGCCATGCTCGCCTCCGGCTCGGTGCAGGAGGCGCAGGACCTGGCCCTGGTCGCCCACAGCGTCACCCTGCAGTGCCGGGTGCCCTTTATCCACTTCTTCGACGGCTTTCGCACCTCCCACGAGGTGAACAAGATAGTCGCCCTGCATCGGGATGAAATTCGCGCCCTTATCGACAACGACTGGGTGCGCGCCCACCGTGCCCGGGCGCTCAACCCGGATCATCCGGTGATGCGTGGCACCGCCCAGAACCCGGATACCTATTTCCAGTCCCGCGAGAGCGTCAACCCCTACTGTGA
>NZ_CAWMFQ010000180.1:0-2783 GCF_963866995.1 Aeromonas sp. ZOR0002
CGCGCCGTCCCGGAGAGGCCGTCGGTCACGAGCAGCAGACGGGCGGACTGGCCCGGCGGGATCAGGGTGAGGGCCAGGGCCACGGCGCGCTCGGGGGCGCTGCCCTGGACAGGCATGATGGCCGGGCGCAGGTCCGGCAGCAGCAGGGCGATGGCCTGATGATCCCGGGTGGGAGGCATGGCGAGGTAGGCATCCCCGGCAAACAGAATGAGGGCGATGGGATGGGCCGCGTCCTGCCGATCTATGTCGGCCAGTATCTCCTGCAATCCCAGCCTCACCCGGGTTGCCCGGTCCGGCGCCAGATCCTGCGCCAGCATGGAGTCGGAGAGATCCAGCAGCCAGATATCGAGGGCCGGGCTCGGCATGGAGAGACTCTGCTGGCGCAGGGCGGGGCCCGAGAGCGCGAGGATCACCGGCAGACAGGCAAGCCAGCGCCAGGGGATGGCCCGATGGCGGCTCGGCAGCAGATAGGCCTGCATGGCCGGGGAGAGCAAGCCGGGATCGCGGCGGCGGCGCCACCCCTGCCATAGCCAGGGGAGCAGGGCCAGCAACCAGAGGGGGCGCAGCAAGGTCAGCTCCATGGTGCCACCATCATGGCCTGCCTACTCATGGGATGGCCTGTGTGACAGGGGGATGCGCCAGCGGGCTGGCCAGCAGAGCAGCAGCCAGGCCAGGGCCAGTGGCCAGGGGTAGAGCTCCTGGTGGGACCGGGAGAGGGTCTGGGGCCGGGCGAGGGGCTCCAGGGTGTCGATGGCCTGGTTGATGGCGGCGAGATCGCCCCGGTTGCGGGCGCGAAAATAGCGGCCTCCTCCCAGTGTCGCCAACTGCTGCAACAGGGCTTCATCCAGTTCGGCACTGGGATCGGCGTCCCCTGCGGGCGCGGCGAAGGTGTCGGGGTCGGCGCCCACCCCCAGGGTATAGAGACGGATGCCGGCTTTGGCGGCGAGCCTGGCCTCGGTCAGGGGATCCGCATTGCCCGAGGTATTGCGGCCGTCCGTCACCAGCAGCAGGGCGGTGGGGCGGGTGGGGTCGGCGTGCTGGCGTGCCAGCAGGATGGCTTCCCCCAGGGCCGTGGTGCGCCCCACCAGATCGAAATCGAGCTCCCTGGCCAGGGTGAGCAGAGCCCCGGTCTCCTGGGTGAGGGGGGAGAGCAGATAGGCGTGATCGGCAAAGACGACGAGGGCGATGCGATCCCCCGGGCGGGAGGCGACAAGGTTGCTTATCTGCTGGCGCACCGCGGCAAGCCTGTCCGTTTGCTCTCCGTCATCCAGCATGTCCTGGGTGCGCATGCTGTCGGAGAGATCCACCGCCAGGATGAGGTCTCGGCTGCTCTGGTAGTGAATGTTCGGGGGCTCCTGCCACTGGGGGCGGCACAGGGCCAGTACCAGGGCGCACCAGCAGATCATCATGCGCCACAAGGGCTGCCCCGCCTGGGGCTGGAGCAGGGGAAAACCTCCATGAACGAGCCGGTTTCCTCCCTTGCGCCCCTTCATGGGAGGCAGGCCGAAGCGCACCAGCAGCGGCAAGGCGAGGGCGAGGGAAAACCAGGGCCAGGCGAGGATCATCGCGTACCCTCCGGGGGAGGTGCCCCTCGCTTGCTTGCCGGGAATCGCGGCGCGCTGACGCAGCGTCGCCCCCAGGCGAGATAGGCGAGGCGCAATCTTTTGCGCTGCGCCTCATCGGGCACGCTGCCCCCATAGAGCCAGAGTGGCCACTGGGCGGCAAACTGGGAAAAATCGCTCCCCCCCTTGCTGTCCAGCCAGGCGAGCCAGGCCTCCCCTTGCAGGGGGGCCGCCTCGGGCCAGCGGGCCATGGCCGCTTCTCGCAGGGCATCCTGCAGCCTGGGGACGAGATCGTCTGCCTGCCAGTCTATCCGGTGCGCCCAGCGGCGCTGGCGCAACAGGGTGAGGGCCGTCGTGGCGATCAGGCAAGCGGCGATCGCCGCGATCAGCAGCCCCCCGAGAGCCATCAGGCGAGGATCCTGTGCAGGCTCGAGAGCGGGGCCTTGGTGGATGTCGCGCAGCTCGGCACGGATGGCTTGCAAGGCCTCACTAGACGAGGGCTGGCGATATGCATCCGGTGCGGGCACGCCTTGCTCCCCCCTCAAAACAGACGGCATCCGCCCTCCTGCCACTGGCGTTGCAGGGTGGCGCCGTTGTCGAGGCGATAGAGGCGCGTCACCAGGGGCAGTAACTGCTGGCGACAGGCCTCGGCCTGTTCGTCGGCCGCCCTCTGATAGCGGGCGCGAAAGCGGGGATCTTCTCCCGCGAGCCAACCGCTGTGTCTGCCTGCCTTCACTGCCAGCTGCCCCTGTTCGGGCAGCGCGGCTTCCAGGGGATCGCGGATCTGCCAGTAGTGGATGTCGTGGCGCAGGCGAAGGCGTTGCAACTGCTGGCAGAGGGCCTGGTCCGGTACCTGGTGATGGCTTATCAGGGTCAATCTGGCCCCGTGGGGCAGGGTGAGTCGTGCCAGGGTCTGGGCCAGCGTCCAGGGTGGGGGGGCGCGATCCAGCCCTGCTTCGTAATGGCGGCAGAGCGCTTCCAGCAGAGGCATGAGAGAGCCGCGCTGGTGCTCTGTGCGGGGGGCTTCGCCCTGGCAGATCAAGGTATTGGCCTGTTTCTCCCCCTGCCAGAGCAGGGCGGCGGCCAGCTCGCAGCCAAGGCGGGCCTTGAGCTGGGCGCGGGAGCCAAAGTACATGGCGGGTGAGAGATCTAGCAGCAACCAGTGGGCCTGATCCTGCTCTTCCCCGTAGAGGCGGGTGTGGGGGCGGCCGAGGCGGGCGG
>NZ_CAWMFQ010000180.1:2844-18440 GCF_963866995.1 Aeromonas sp. ZOR0002
GGCGAAGCTCCCTGAAATGGAGCCCGGGCTGGCGTCCGATACGCCCCTGGGCCGCCTGATGAATGCGGGCACGCTCGCCCTGGCGCGTCCAGAGGCGCACCGCCAGCAGCCGCTGGAGGGTGAGGGCGATGTCGGGGTGATCCCGGGGCTCGGCGAAGGGGGTCATGGCGATAGGGCTGCCTGTGGGGGCCGGCTCAGGGGCATGGAATGGCATCCAGCAGCAGGGTGATGAGCGCCTCGCTATCGAGGTTGTCCGCCAGCGCCTGATAACTCGGGATGAGGCGGTGGCGCAGCACGGCTGGCGCCAGTTGCTGGATGTCTTCGGGCAGCACGAAGTCGCGTCCGGCGAGCCAGGCCCGGGCCCGTGCGGCTCTTGCGAGGCCGATGCTGGCTCTGGGACTGGCCCCCACCGCGACCAGGGGGTCTAGCTCGGGGCACAGGCCGCTGCCGGGGCGGGTGGCGCACACCAGTTGCACCAGATAGTGCTCGAGGCGTCCCTGCATCTGTACCCCTTGAACGGCGGTGCGGGCTTCCAGCAAGTCGGACTGGCTCAGGGTGACCGGCGGCGTCGGCAGGGCGTCGCCGCGGGCGTTGAGCTGGAGGATGGCCAGCTCCATGGCGGGGCTGGGGTAATCCACCAGCAGCTTGAGCAAGAAGCGATCGAGCTGGGCCTCCGGCAGGGGATAGGTCCCTTCCTGCTCGATGGGGTTCTGGGTGGCGGCGACCATGAAGAGGGAGGGCAGGCGCCAGCTCTTCTTGCCCACGGTGATCTGGTGCTCGGCCATGGCCTCCAGCAGGGCGGACTGCACCTTGGCCGGCGCCCGGTTGATCTCGTCCGCCAGCACCAGGTGATTGAACAGGGGGCCGGGTTGAAACACGAAACTCGCATCCTGGGGATGGAAGACCTCGCTGCCGGTGAGATCGGCAGGGAGCAGATCCGGGGTGAACTGGATACGGGCAAAGCGCCCCTCCACGGCGCCGGCCAGCGCCTTGACCGCCCGGGTCTTGGCAAGGCCGGGGGCCCCCTCGATCAGCACATGTCCTTCACATAACAGGGCGATCAGCAACCCCTCGATGAGGGGGCCCTGTCCCAGGATCTGGCTGCCCAGATAGTTTCCAAGTGCTCTGAACTCGGCCGCTGCCATGCGATAAACCCGTTGTTTTTATGGAAGTTGATCTTTTTATACCCCAGTTGGCTCACAAGGGCGAGGGAGGGTGGCAAGATGGGGACAATTTAGTTTCAATCAGCCGTATGAAAGTTGTGATTGGATTGTTAAGATGTGGCGCAATGAGGTCAGACCTCTGCCTTTTTAACCCAAGGAGCCAGGATGAAACAGCCATTGAAACTGACGACTCGCCAGGGCGAACGGATAGCCGTCGTGGCGGGACTGCGCACCCCCTTTGCCAAGCAGGCCACCGCTTTTCACGGCGTGCCTGCGGTGGATCTGGGCAAACTGGTGGTGAGCGAGATGCTCGCCCGCACCGATCTCGACCCCAAGCTCATCGACCAGCTGGTGTTCGGCCAGGTGGTGCAGATGCCGGAAGCGCCAAACATCGCCCGGGAGATCGTGCTTGGCACTGGCATGAGCGTCAGGACCGATGCCTATAGCGTGTCGCGCGCCTGCGCCACCAGTTTCCAGGCGGTGGCCAATGTCACCGAATCCATCATGGCCGGCACGGTGGACATCGCCATCGCCGGCGGTGCCGACTCCTCTTCCGTGCTGCCCATCGGGGTGAGCAAGTCTCTGGCCCGCGCCCTGGTGGATCTCAACAAGGCGCGCAACCTCCAGCAGCGTTTCAATATTCTGCGCCGTCTGCGCCTGAAGGACCTGCTGCCGGTGCCCCCGGCCGTGGCCGAGTATTCCACCGGTCTCTCCATGGGGCAGACCGCCGAGCAGATGGCCAAGACCCACCAGATCAGCCGCGAGGCGCAAGATGCGCTGGCCCACCGCTCCCACACCCTGGCGGCCGAAGCCTGGGCGCAGGGCAAATTGAGTGGTGAGGTGTTCACCGCCCACGTGCCCCCCTACAAGTCGCCGCTGGAGCGGGACAACAACATCCGTGAAAGCTCGGATCTGGCGAGTTACGCCAAGCTCAAACCGGTCTTTGACCGGGCCCACGGTTCGGTGACGGCCGCCAACGCCACCCCGCTCACCGACGGCGCCGCCGCCGTGCTGATGATGCGCGAAGGGCGTGCCCGCGAGCTGGGTCTGGAGCCGCTGGGTTACATCCGCAGCTTCGCGTTTTCCGCCATCGATGTCTGGCAGGACATGCTGATGGGCCCCTCCTATGCCACGCCGCTGGCGCTGGACCGTGCCGGCATCACCCTTGGGGATCTGACCCTCATCGACATGCACGAAGCGTTTGCCGCCCAGACGCTCGCCAACCTCAAGATGTTTGCAAGCGTCGAATTTGCCCGCGACAAGCTGGGCCGGGATCAGGCCATCGGCGAGGTGGACATGGAGAAGTTCAACGTGCTCGGCGGCTCTTTGGCCTTTGGTCACCCCTTTGCCGCCACCGGGGCGCGCATGATCACCCAGACCCTGCACGAGCTGCGGCGTCGGGGTGGGGGATTGGGGCTCAACACCGCCTGTGCGGCGGGTGGGCTGGGTGTGGCCATGGTGCTGGAGGTGGAATGATGAGTGCCAAGACTTTTTCTCTGGATATTCGTAAAGACGGCATCGGCATCCTCACCATGGATGTGCCCGGTGAGAGCATGAACACCCTGAAGGCCTCCTTTGCGGACGAGATCCGCACTCTGCTGGCCGAGGTAAAAGGGAACGGGGATCTGATCGGCCTGGTGATCGTCTCCGGCAAGAAGGACTCCTTCGTCGCCGGGGCCGACATCGCCATGCTGGCGGCCTGCACCAGCGCCCAGGATGCCGAAGCGCTGTCCCGGGCCGGACAGGACGTGTTCGCCGAGATCGAAGCCCTGGGGATCCCGGTGATCGCCGCCATTCACGGCCCCTGCCTTGGCGGCGGGCTGGAGCTGGCGCTCGCCTGTCATGGCCGGGTGGTGACCGATCACGGTAAAACCGTGCTGGGCCTGCCGGAAGTGCAGCTCGGCCTGCTGCCGGGCTCCGGCGGTACCCAGCGCCTGCCGCGCCTCATCGGGGTGGCCAAGGCACTGGATCTGATGCTGACCGGCAAGCAGGTGCGGGCCAAACAGGCCAGGAAGCTCGGGCTGGTGGATGACATGGTGCCCCCGTCCATTTTGCTGGAAGCCGCCATCAAGCTTGCCAAGAAGGGCAAGCCGCGCCACCACCTGAAACGGGATCTGCAGGGCAAGGTGCTGGAGACCAACAAATTTGGTCGCAAGGTGCTGTTCGATCAGGCCCGCAAGGGGGTCAAGGCCAAGACCCGGGGCAACTACCCGGCGCCGGAGCGTATCATCGAGGTGGTGCGCATCGGCGTGGAGGAGGGGATGCAGGCTGGCCTGCTGGCCGAGGCCCGCCACTTCGGCGAGCTGGTGATGACGCCGGAATCCGCCGCCCTGCGCTCCCTCTTCTTCGCCACCACGGTGATGAAGAAAGAGGTGAGCTATCAGGGGGCCGAGCCGCGCAAGGTGGGTCATGCCGCCGTGCTGGGGGGCGGCCTGATGGGGGGTGGTATTGCCTTCGTCACCGCCACCAAGGCGGGGGTACCGGTGCGGATCAAGGATGTGGCGAGCGCCGGCATCGGCAATGCCATGCGTTACAGCTACGACCTCCTCGCCAGGAAACTCAAGCGTCGCCAACTGCTGCGCAGCGAGCTGGAGAAACAGATGAGCCTGCTGACCGGCACCCTGGACTATTCCGGTTTCCACCGGGTGGACATGGTGGTGGAAGCGGTGTTCGAGGACATCAACCTCAAGCACCAGATGGTGCAGGACGTGGAGCGCGAGTGCGGGGAGCACACCGTGTTTGCCTCCAACACCTCCTCCCTGCCCATCCACCAGATCGCCTCGGCGGCGACGCATCCGGAGCGGGTGGTGGGGCTGCACTACTTCAGCCCGGTGGACAAGATGCCGCTCGCCGAGATCATTCCCCACGCGGGTACCAGCGCCGAGACGGTGGCCACCACCCTGGCCTTCGCCCGGGCCCAGGGCAAGACCCCCATCGTGGTGAAGGACGAGGCCGGCTTCTACGTCAACCGCATCCTGGCGCCCTACATGAACGAGGCGGCGCGCCTGGTGCTGGAAGGGGAGCCGGTGGAGGTTCTGGACGGCGCTCTGCTCGACTTCGGTTTCCCGGTCGGCCCCATCACCCTGCTGGACGAGGTGGGGATCGATGTGGGGGCCAAGATCTCCCCCATCCTCGAGAAAGAGCTGGGTGGCGAGCAGTTCCAGGCCCCCAAGGCGTTTGACAAGCTGCTGGAGGACGATCGCAAGGGGCGCAAGAACGGCAAGGGCTTCTATCTCTATGGCAAGGCGGCTCCGCGCAACAAGCTCACCGGCAAGGAGGGCAAGAAGACGGTGGACGCGAGCGTCTACGACGTGCTTGGCGTCAAGCCCCAGGCCAAGCTGGCCAGGCAGGAGATCGCCGAGCGCTGCGTGCTGCTGATGCTCAACGAAGCAGCCATGGCCCTGGATGGCGGCGTGGTGGCCTCGGCCCGGGACGGCGACATCGGCGCCATCTTCGGTATCGGCTTCCCCCCCTTCCTGGGCGGTCCGTTCCGCTATATGGACAGCCTCGGCATCGACTATCTGGTGGGGCGTCTTGAGCACCATCAGAAGCGCTTTGGCGACCGCTTCGCCCCCTGTGCGCGGCTGAAAGCGATGGCGGCGGAGCAGCAGACCTTCTACTGATGGCTCTCGACGGCATGCATCGAGCGAGGCGACCCCAAGGTCGCCTCGCTTTTTGTTGGGCATACCTTTCCGGTTTGGGGCGAGGGCGCGAAGAAAAACGGGGCGGGGAGGGGTAAAACCTTGATCTGGCGCAAACTGGTGCCCCATTTATTACTTTGGTGGCATAGGACTCAGGCGCGGGTTGAGGTCAAATAGTCTCATCAGGAACGGGGGCGACCCCGTCACGAAAGGGACACCCATTTCACTGGATGAAGGACACACTATGAGTCTGCTTGAACACACCATCTGGACTGTATTGGGGTATGGGGCCATGCCCTTTATCTTCCTGAGCGGGTTCGTGGCAGTGGCAGTGACCTGCTGCCTGCTGCTCAATGCCTTCGGGGTCAAGTCCGCCGAGAAGTGAGTCACTCTCGTTCATGCCGCCAAATGCCAGTCTCACGACTGGCATTTGTTTTTCGTGTCTTCTGAAGCACTTGCCTGCCCCTGATGGGGTAAAGGGAGCGCAAGACGGTCGAACCCGGCGGCCATTTTGATTACACTGACGCCCGGCATGTCCGCCCCCTTCTCTTTTATCAGGTATTCACGACTTCTATGGCGCTCAAGGCAACCATCTTCAAGGCCCAGATCAGCTTGTCTGACATGGATCGCAATATCTATCAGGACTTCTCCCTCACCCTGGCCCGTCACCCCTCCGAGACCGACGAGCGCATGATGATCCGCCTCGCGGCCTTCGCCTGGCATGCCGCCGAGCGGCTGGAGTTCACCAAGGGGCTCTCTGCCGACGACGAGCCCGAGCTCTGGTGCAAGAACTACTCCGACGAGATTGAACTCTGGATTGAGCTGGGTCAGCCGGACGAGCGCCGCCTCAAGAAGGCATGTAACCGCTCTCGCCAGGTGGTGCTCTACCTCTATGGCGGTCGTGGCACCAGCGTCTGGTGGAAGCAGAACCAGGGCAAGCTCGGTCTGCACGACAACCTGAGCGTCATCGAACTCTCTGACAGCCAGACCCTTCCCCTGGCGGCCATGGTGGAGCGCACCATGCAGCTCACCTGCACCATCTCCGACGGCCAGCTCTGGGTCAGCAACGGCAGCCAGGAAGTCACGCTGGACCCCGTGGTGCTGATGGGACGCCCGGCCCGCGAACTGTAAACGGAATACCCATGTTCAGCGCCCTGCTCAATATCGTCATTCCCGTGTTTGCGGTGGTGGGCCTTGGCGCCCTCTATGGACGGCTGCGACCGGGCGGTGCCCTGGGTTATGTCAACCGGGCCAATATCGAGCTCTTTACCCCGGCGCTGGTCTTCTCGGCCCTGGTGAAATACCCCTTGGATCTGGCGGCGCACCTGCCCCTTGTGGGGGCCGGTGCCCTGGTGATCCTGCTGCCCGGCTTGCTGCTCTCCCTGCTCAAACTCAAGGAGATAGAGCGGGCCGCACTGATCCTGCCCGCCATGTTTCGCAACACCGGCAACCTCGGCATTCCGCTGATGGTGCTCGCCTTTGGCGAGCAGCAGCTCGGCGCCATCGTCATCCTCTTTGTGCTCTCCAACCTGCTCCACTCCTCGGTGGGCATGTTCATCCTCTCGGCCAGCAGCTCCCGCTGGCTCTGGCTGAGAAGCCCCGTGCTCTGGGCC
Source organism: Aeromonas sp. ZOR0002 (assembly GCF_963866995.1). Lineage (NCBI taxonomy): Bacteria > Pseudomonadati > Pseudomonadota > Gammaproteobacteria > Aeromonadales > Aeromonadaceae > Aeromonas > Aeromonas sp. ZOR0002. The sequence continues at coordinate 9,262 of NZ_CAWMFQ010000180.1, forward strand.
GCCTTCGCCGGGCTGCTGGTGGCCAACCTGCATATCCCGCTGCCGGAATACCTGGTGACCAGCGCCGCCCTGCTCGGCCAGATAGCGGTGCCCCTGATGCTGTTTGCCTTAGGCATCCGGCTGATGGAAGGGGAGCTGGATCACCTGGGGCTGGCCATCAAGTGCAACCTGCTCTACCTGCTGGCGGGGGGCCTCTCCCTGGGGCTCGCCGTCTGGCTGCTGCCCCTCGAACCTGACTGGATACCACTCCTGATGCTGTCGGTGGCGCTGCCCCCGGCGGTGCTCAACTACATGCTGTGCGAGCAGTATCAGTGCCAGCCCGACAAGGTGGCCAGCATCGTGCTCGGCGGCAATGCGCTCTCGGTGCTGGTGATCCCGCTGGCAGTCTGGTTGGCGCTGCATCTGGGGAGTTGACCCGGCTCTTTCTTCCTCCTCAAGGACGCCCGATGGCGTCCTTTTTATTGCTATCGTGCATGTCCGATGTTGTTTTGCTCATCGAGTACAGCCGAGCTTGCTCGCGTATCTGACAAGGTCTTGAAGCCGGTTTAGCCGGATAAGGCAGAGAGTGGAAGGGGGAGAAAAGGGAATAAAACCGGGCGGCCTTGGCCGCCCTGTTTATTGATGGGGAGCAGGTTGCACCTGGCCATCCTTGCGCAGCTGGGAATAAAGGCCAACTCCCGCCAGCAGGCCGGCGAGGGCCAGCAGCCACCAGATGGCGGTGGCGGGGCGGCTGCCCGCATCCCCCAGCATAAAGCCGATGAGCAGGTTGCCAAAGAGCGCCATGCAGCCCCCGGCGCTGGCATAGAAGCCGTAGTAGCTGCCGAGCTGCTCAGGGGGGGCGTAGCGGGGCAGTTGGGCGGCGAAGAGCGGGAAGCAGAGGATGGAGCCCAAGGAAAGCAGGGCCACCTGCGTCAACACGCCTGCCGTCGGCCAGGGTGCCAGCAGGGGCAGGGCGAGATAGCTCAGGCCCATCATGCCTATCCCCAGTCCCATGGCGAGCGGCACCCCCAGGCGGCGCTCCACCAGGCGGGAGGCCGGGAGCTGGAGCACGACACCGATCACCGCCGAGAGGGTGAAGACGCCGCCGAGCAGGTGGGTGGCGTCCGGCAGGCTCTGGATATGGGCGGGGAGGGCGAGATAGAGCTGGTGGAACAGGATCTGGTAGCTGCCCGCCAGCAGGGTGAACCCCATGAAGGGGCGCTGGCGCACTATCTCCCCCCATTGGCGCAAGATGGCGCCACGGGGGCTCTGGTTGCTCACCGGGCGTTTGGGCAGCACCCGGTATTGCAGCACTCCGAGCAGAGCAAAGAGGCTCGCCGCCAGGATCCCCGTCAGGGTATAGCTCTGCTGGGTCAAGGTGAGGCCGACCAGGGGGCCGAGCAGCATGCCCGCCTCGCTGGCCAGATTGTGCAGGGCGAAGGCGCGCTGACGCTGGCTCGGGTTGCGGCATTCGCTGGCAAGGTAGGCCTGGGCGCAGGGGGTGAACAGGGCTCCCGCAAAGCCGGTGAGGGCGGCGGCCAGCAGCAGGATGGGCAGGGACTCGGCCCAGCCCAGCAGCACGAAGCCCAAGGATCGTACCAGGCAGCCCCAGACGATGGCGGGATGGTAGCCGATGCGATCTCCAAGGGTACCGCCCAACAGGAAGAGCCCCTGCTGGCTGAAGACCCGCATCCCCATGACGAGGCCGCAGGCCCAGCCGGCCAGGCCGAGCCCGCTACCCATGTGCTGGGCGAGGAAGGGCATCATCATGTAAAAGCCGAGGTTGAAGGCGAGCCCGTTGGTGATGAGCAGGCGGGCGGCCGGGCTCATGCCCTGCCAGTCCCGCCAGTAGGAGGCGCCGTTCATGATCGCCTCCCGCCAGCGCGTGGGGAGGTGGTCGCCGGGGTGGCGCAGCACTGTGTCATGATGTCTTTCGCAGGGTTCTGAGGAAGGGGATGCCGTGCTGATCGTGGCTTATCTCCACCGGCACCTGGTAGAGGCGCTCGATGAGGGCCGCGTCGAGCACCCGGGCGGGGGGGCCGAAGGCCTGCAGATCTCCCCCTGCCAGCACGATCAGCTGATCGGCAAACTGGGCGGCCAGGTTGAGATCGTGCAGCACCACCAGGGTGATCCACTGCTGCTCCCGGGTCTGCTGGCACAGGTGCTCCATCAGTTGCATCTGGTGGTGCAGGTCCAGGGCGCTGACCGGCTCGTCCAGCATCATGATGCGGGGGTCGCGCAGCAGCACCTGGGCGAAGAGCACCATCTGCCGCTGGCCGCCGCTCAAGGAGTAAAGAGGGCGATCCGCCAGATGGGAGATGCCGAGCGCCTGCAGGGCCCGGCCGGCAGCCAGGATGTCCTCGTCCGCGAGGCGCATGGAGAGGCTGTCGAGGCGCCCCAGCACCACCACCTCGATGACGCTGAGATCCAGCTCCAGCTGGATGTTCTGGGGCATGTAGCCAAACTGCTGGCGCCACCTGGCCTGCGTCATCTGGCGGGCACTCTGGTCCCCGAGGCGAATGTCGCCACTGTCCGGGGTCAGTTCACCAAAGAGGGTGCGCATCAAGGAGGTCTTGCCGGTCCCGTTCGGGCCGATGATCACATGGACCTGACCCGGATGCAGGGTGAGGCTGAGATCCCGCAGCAAGGTCTGCTGGCCGAGGGAGAGGGAGAGTCGGGATATTTCAAGCACGTTTACGCCCCCTGCCGAGGATCAACCAGATGAAGAAGGGCACGCCAATGAGCGCGGTGACGATGCCGATGGGGAACAGGGCCCCCGGAATGATGGACTTGGAGAGCACCGAGGCCGCCGAGAGCATGCAGGCGCCGCACAGGGCGGAGAGGGGGAGCAAAAAGCGCTGATCTTCCCCCACCAGCATGCGGGCGATATGGGGGGCCACCAGGCCGACGAAGCCGATCACGCCGACGAAGCTGGTGGCGGTGGCGGTGAGCAGGGCGACCAGCACCAGGGTCTTCATGCGCAGCCTGTCGACGTTGACCCCGAGGCTGCGGGCGCGGGCTTCCCCGAGACGCAGGCTGGTGAGGGCCCAGGCGTCCCGGTAGATGAGCAGGGTGCAGATCAGGGTGACGACGGCGGTGATGATCAGGGAGTCCCAGGTGGTGCGCATCAGGCTACCAAACAGCCAGAACAGGATCTGCTGGTTGAGCTCGGGAGAGGAGAGGAACTGCAGCAGGGAGAGCAGGGACTGGAACAGGAACAGCAGGGCGATGCCCGCCAGGATCAGGGTCTGGCTGCTGACATGGCGCATCATGGCCAGGCCAAACAGCAGGCAGGCGGCAAACATGCACACAATGAAGGCACCGGCCGGGATGGCCACCAGGGGAGGAAGCCCGAGGCCGCCGGTGTAGAGGGCCAGCGCCGCGCCCAGGCCCGCCGCCGCCGCGAGCCCGAGGGTGTAGGGGCTGGCGAGGGGGTTGTCCAGCAGGGTCTGCATCTGCACGCCGCCAAGGCCGAGAGAGGCGCCGACCACCAGGGCCATGAGGGCGATGGGCAGGCGCATGTCGTGGACGATGGTGCGGGTCATGGGATCGGCCTGGGCGGGGGAAACCAGGGCATCGATCACGTCGTGCAGGGCCAGCAGGGAGGGGCCGGTGGCGATGTCGAGCACCAGGGTAATGCACAGGACCAGGGTGAGCAGCAGGAGCCAGTGCCAGCGACGGCGCTCCCGTTGCCGCTGCCGGGCGAGGGTCTGCTGCAGGGCAGCCAAATCATTCATGATGTCAATCCTGAAACGGGCGCCGCAAGAGGCGCCCACACAATCCAAGAGGGTTGCTGAAGAGGGGGTGGCCGAGGTGGGCCGCACCCGAATTGCCGGGGTTAGCTTGCGTCATCCTGCTTGATGCCCAGCATGAAGGTGCCCTGGGGACGGATGGGCAGGTAGTGCTGATAGAACGCCTGATAGGTGGCCAGGGGATCGAGATCCTGGAAGAGGTCCGGATAGAGGGCCTTGGCCATGAACTCGATGAGGGCGGCATCCATGATGCTGCGGGTGGCGCCGTGATAGACCGCGTAGAGGCGACCCTGCTTCACCGCAGGCAGCTCGCTCCAGCCCGGACGGGCGGCAAAGCCTTGCAGACGCTGGCGCACGGTCTCTGCCGACACATCCTGGCCCACCTGCATGGCGACAGCACTGCTCACGCTCTCGTAGCCCGCCATCAGGATCACCTCGGGCTTGCTCGCCAGCAGTTGCTCCGGGTGGATGGGACCCCAGCGATCGACGAAGGGGGCGGCCACGTTGTCGCCACCGGCCAGCAGGGCCATGGCGCCCCACATGTCCTTGCCATAGGTGTAGCTGTACTCGGCCGGACCCTTGTCACCCAGCTCGATGTAGACCCGGGGCGGCGTGCGCTTCGCGGCGGCGATGCGGGAGGTGATGGTGTCAATCTTGGCCTTGTACTCGTCGGCCATCTTCCGGGCGCGGGCTTCCTGGCCGGTCAGCTTGCCAAGCAGCAGGGTGCTCGCCATGTGCTGTGTCAGGGTCTGGGCGTTGTAGTCGATGACCACCACCGGGATCCCCGCCTGCTCAAGGCGTGGCAGGTCCGCGGCCAGGGCTTCATATTGCCACTTCGCCAGGATCACCAGGTCGGGCTTGACTGCCAGGGTCTTCTCGATGGAGAAGCTCTGATCCTGCACGTTGCCAAGGTCGGGGACCTTGGCCAGTTGTGGCTGGCTGGCCACATAGAGCGACCAGATGGCGGGACGGGACTTCATGAACCAGCCCAGGGACATGCCCACCAGGCGTTCGGCCCCGCCTTCACCGGCCACCGCCAGGTAATCTTCGGGATAGAAACCGAGCACGATGCGGTTGGCCGGAAGGCTGAGGGAGACCTTGCGGCCCATCACATCTTCCACTTCAACGGGGGGGGGCGGCCTGCGCCATCCAGCTCACCAGGACGAGCTGGCCGAGCAGCAGCAACTTTGCCAGGGGGTGACGAAACATCTTGTAGCACCTCGAGAATAGAGACGGTCAAAAAAGAAAGTGAGAACTATTGCCATTCGTGAGCGCAAAAGCAACAAACGTTTGTGTCATCCCCTCTCTTGTTATTTCTGTCATTACTGGAACCGGTTCCACAAGAGCACCAGGAGAGAGTCTTATCCCCCGGTTTTCTGCCTTCTCGGGCCACGAAGGGAGTGGCGCCCGGTATGGCACCCATGGATTTGTCCATGATCCGGAGTCTGTGAGTGGGTTTGCTCACGAAATGGTACCGGCAGAGGCCTGCCGTAATGCTCCCCCCGTCTGCCCCGGCGCCGATGTCGCTCCCTGACAGAGGCCGCCAGCAGGGGCTGGGGGGGCGACAGTTTCCTGCGCAGCGATGGCAGACACTGCCCATTCGGGTATTGCCCGTCACCTTGGCGCAACATTTTGTTGTCATTGTTAGCCAGCTCGCAGCAGCCCCGGCGCCGACGGGGCAGAGTGGGCGCGCAGTTTCGGCCGGGGGCTGACATGCCTCCCGTTGATGGCTGCATCCAAGGTGCTGCGGCCCGCCTTGTGCGGGGCGCCAATAACATGATCTGCAAATAAAAAAGGAAACTGACCATGTCAGGAAGACACTCTCTGGTGGCGCTGGCCGTCGGGCTGGCCCTCGCTGGACAGGCACAGGCGCAACTGCTCATCACCGAATACCTGGAAGGCTCGGGCAACAACAAGGCGGTGGAGCTGAGCAACCTCGGCAGCGACGCCGTCGATCTCTCCCAATACCGGCTGGCCCTCTACGCCAACGGCAAACCCATCACCGATGCCCCCACCAACAGCCTGGCGCTGCAAGGCACCCTCGCCCCGGGCGCCACCCTGGTGCTGGCCAACCCCTCAGCAAATGCCGAGATCCTGGCCAAGACGACCCAGACCAGCGGCAACCTGGTGTTCAACGGTGACGACGCCCTGGTGCTCTATCGCGGCAGCGAGATAATCGACAGCGTCGGCCAGGTAGGGGTGGATCCGGGCACGGCCTGGGTGTCGGGCAACGTCTCGACCCTGGACATGACCCTGCGCCGCAAGGCCACCGTCATCATCGGCCGCACTGATGCGACGTCGCCTTTTGATCCGGCGCAGGAATACGTGGCGGCCCCGAAAGATGACGCCAGCGGCCTGGGTTGCAGCGGCGATGGTCCCTGCGATGGTACCCAGCCGCCCGCCTTCGTCTGCCCGGTGGACAGCCTGGTGCCGGTGCCCGCCATTCAGGGCCCCGGTACCAGCAGTCCGCTGGTGCCGGCCGGCAAGTTTGAATCGGAACAGGCTTACGCCACCCGCGGCGTGGTGACCCAGGTAGTGAGCGGCCTCTACAAGGGCTTCTTCATTCAGGACGAGCAGGGGGACGGGGACCCGGCCACCTCCGACGGCCTCTTCGTCTACAGCACCAAGGCCAACGCTGCCGTCGTGCCGGGGGCCGAGGTGTGCGTCTCGGGCAAGGTGAAGGAGTATTTCAATCAGACCCAGATCAACGCAGACGAGCTGGTGGTGACCCGGCCGCAAGGGGCCATCCCGGCTGCGGTGGATCTGCTGCCGGTGGCGGGGGAGAGCCTGAGCCAGCTGCTGGAGCGTCACGAGGGGATGCAGGTACGGCTGGTGCCCGGCTCCAGCCTGGTGGTGACCCGCAACTTCAGCTTCGATTACGACGGCAAGCGCAACAACCTGGTGCTCTCTTATGGCGCGCCGCTCATCAAGTCGACCCAGAAATTTGCCGCCATGAGCCAGGAGGCGAGCGACTGGGCCCTTCGCAACCAGCAGAACCAGCTGGTGGTGGAGACCGACGCCAAGGCGCCGGACGGTGTGCTGCCCTGGTTCCCCGGCTTCAACGCCGAGGACGGTTACCTGCGCATCGGCGACAAGCTCAACGGGCTGGAAGGGGCGCTTGGTTACTCCTACAACCTGTTCCGACTGGTGGCCAGCAACCGCATCGACGCGAGCCAGATTGATCACAGTGGCTGGGATCGGGTGGAAACCCCCGAACTTGCCGAGGCGGGGGATCTGCGGGTCGCGAGCTTCAACGTGCTCAACTTCTTCACCACGGTGGTGGGGGGCGATGCCAACCCCACCGGCAGCAACCGGGGCGCCCTGACGGTGGCGGAGTTCGAGTTGCAGCGCACCAAGATCGTCAGCGCCATCACCCGCCTCAATGCCGACGTGGTGGGGCTGATGGAGATCGAGAACAACGGCTATGGCGACAACTCCGCCATCGCCAACCTGGTGACGGCCCTCAACGCCGCCCAGCCGGATGAGGCGGATCACTACCGCTGGATTGCCTCGCCGGATGGCAAGCCCATCGGCACCGACGCCATCACGGTGGGGCTCATCTACCGACCCGCCAGCGTGAGCCCGCAAGGGGCCGCCAGCCTTATCGCGCTGCCGGTGCAGCAGGCCGAGGCGGTGGACGCCAGCGGCAAGCCGGTGACCATCAATCAGGGGATGCGCGAGTCGCTGGTGCAGCGTTTCAGCTCGCCCAAGGGGGATGCGCCCCTGACCCTGGTGGTCAACCACCTCAAGTCCAAGGGCTCCGCCTGCTTTGAGGATTACCCCGACTACGCCAGCGCCGATCCGCTGGATGGCCAGGGCCACTGCAACGCGCTGCGGGTCTCCGCCGCCAAGGTGCTGGGGGAGCACCTCAAGGATCTGGCCGGGGATCTGCTGCTCATCGGTGACATGAACGCCTATGGCATGGAAGATCCCATCCGGGTGCTGACCGACTATGATCCGGCCGCCCAATCGCGCCAGATCATGAGCGCCTCCTTCACCACCCTGGCGGGCCAGCCCTTCGAGGAGAGCGGCAGCGCCCTTGGCAAGGGGTATGGGTTTGTGAACCTCAACACCCGCTTCCACGGCACCGACACCTACTCCTACAGCTACGAAGGGGAGCTCGGCAACCTGGATCACGCCCTGGCAAACCCGAGCCTCGCAGCCAAGGTGATCGGCATCGAGGATTGGCACATCAACTCCGCCGAGAGCAACTTCTTCGAGTACGGCAGCAAGTACAGCGGCCAGCTGGCGAAATCCGAAGGGCCCTTCAGCGCCTCGGATCACGATCCCGTGCTGGTGGCCATCCAGTACCCGCTGCCGCCAGCCGGGGTATTGAGCCTCGAGAGCGCAGCCGCCAGCGTGGAGGAGGGGAATACCTTGTCCCTGAGTGTCAGTCGCAGCGACGGCAGCCATGGTGAGGCCAGCGTGAGTTATCGCATCGTCCATGGCAGCGCGGACGCAAGCGACGTGGCACCCCTCACCGGTACCCTGCACTGGGCTGCCGGGCAGAGCGAGCCCCAGACCATCAGCATCCCGGTGAAAAGCGACACCCTGCACGAGGGGGACGAGACCTTTACCCTGGAGCTGTTTGACCCGAGTGGCGCGACCCTGGGGGCTCAGCACCAGACCCTGGTGACCATCAAGGACAAGCTGGCGCCGTCCACCATCTCGCTGGCTCAGGCCAGTATCACGGTGAACGAGGGACAGTGGTTTGCCGAGATCCCCCTGGTGCGAAGCGGCGATCTCAGCAAGCCGGCCCGGGCCCGGGTGGCCCTTGACGGGGTCACGGCGCGCTGGGGGCTGGATTTCCTGCCCTGGTTCGGTCAGTCGGTGAGCTGGGCCGCGGGCGAGGGGGGCAGCAAGTCGGTCAAGGTGCTGATCATCGATGACTGGTTCGTCGAGCCCACCGAGCAGTTCAGGGTGAGCCTCGATCGGGTGGAAGGGGGCCAGCCCGGCGCCTTGCAGCAGACCCGGGTCGACATTCTGGACAACGACAAGTCCTGGTGGCCCTTCGGTCGCCACTGAGGATGATTGAGCAACAAGAAGGGGCCTGCGGGCCCCTTTCTTAGTTGGGAAGACGTTTGTTGGGAAGACCTGTTGCAGACAGGTTGGGTTGCGAAGATGAAAAAGGCCCACCGTCATGGTGGGCCTTCCTCATGGCAGGGCGCTCCTAACGGAGTATCAACCCTGCGCGTTGCTCAGTACCAGCTTGCCATCCTTGACCGGAATGGTGGGGCCGGGTTGCTTCTCCATGCGTACCACCCCTTCCTGGCCGGCGAGGCGGTAGGTGACGTCATAGCCGATGGTGCGGGTGCTGCTCTCCTGCACCGTCTTGCAGCGCTGCTCCGTGGTGGTGTAGGTATCACCCGCCTGCATGTTGCCCTGCACCTGATTCCCGGCATAACCCCCTGCCACGGCACCGGCGGCGGTGGCCACCTTCTTGCCGCT
>NZ_CAWMFQ010000180.1:18462-34527 GCF_963866995.1 Aeromonas sp. ZOR0002
CTGCCACCGCCAAACTGGTGGCCGACCACGCCGCCCAGGGCTGCGCCAACCACGGTACCCAGGATCTTGTGCTCGTCCTGCACCGGCTTGCGGTGGGTCAGGGTGACGTTGCGGCACTCCTGACGCGGCGTCTTGATGGTCTCGGTCACCGGCTTGCTGGCCAGCACCTCGGCAAACTGGGGCTCTGATGAAAACAGGGATCCGCTGGCGACCGCCGACAATGCCAGCGCAGAGGCTACACCGATCCCGACACCTGCCAACATGGATTTGTTCATCACTCTTCTCCTTGTACTCATACCCGTTGAGGGCTTGGGATCATTCTTGGCATTTTGCGCCGCAGGCTCAAGGCAAGGGCCACGGGATCGCGACAGGGGCTGACTGCGCAAAAAGTGACCGCGCAAAAATAGCGTCGGCGATTGGCGACAGGGAGAGCAGGGCCGAGGGCCCCTAAGACGTTTCGCTAATACCTGGGATCTGGCCCCCTTGATACCCTTTCATCCGGTTCCAGCCGGCATCCTGGCCCCGCATCAGGGCGCAATGCCGGTCGTGGTGAACCGCGAGAGCCACCCCGTTTTGTGCCCCTGTGAGGAAGGATCCGATGACAGAGCAGAACATGTACGACGCCGGCCTTGGCAAGACGCCCGCCAATTTCGAGGCGCTGACCCCCTTGAGCTTTCTGGGGCGGGCAGCCCGGGTCTATCCCGACTATCCGGCGCTGATCCACGGGCCCCTGCGCCAGAGCTGGGCCCAGACCGAGCGGCGCTGCCGCCAGCTCGCCTCGGCCCTGCGCCGTCGCGGCATTGGCGAGGGGGACACCGTCTCCATCGTCGCCCCCAATGTGCCGGCCATGTTCGAGGCGCACTTCGGGGTGCCCATGAGCGGCGCCGTGCTCAACACCATCAACACCCGGCTCGATGCCGAGTCCATGGCCTTCATCTTCCAGCATGCCCAGAGCAAGGTGGTGCTGGTGGACCGGGAATTCGGCGCCCTGGTGCGAAAGGCGCTCTCCCTCATCGACGGCCAGCCCCTGGTGATCGCCATCGACGATCCCCTCTACCGGGAAGGGGAGCTGGTCGGCGAGCTCGACTACGAGGGGTTCATCGCCCTGGGGGACGGGGACGAACCCGGCTGGCTGCCGGCGGACGAGTGGCAGGCCATTTCCCTCAACTACACCTCCGGCACCACGGGGAACCCCAAGGGGGTGGTCTATCACCATCGCGGCGCCCACCTCAATGCGGTCAACAATGCCCTCTCCTGGGAGCTGCCCAAGCACCCCGTCTACCTCTGGACCCTGCCGATGTTCCACTGCAACGGCTGGTGCTTCCCCTGGACCCTGGCGGCCACCGCCGGGGTGAGCGTCTGCCTGCGCCACGTGCAGGCGGCGGCCATCTACGGGGCGCTGCGCGAACACAAGGTGAGCCATTTCTGCGCCGCCCCCATCGTGCTCAATATGCTCAACAATGCCGATCCGGCCCTCAAGCAGGGACTCGACCACCCCGTCAAGGCGATGACGGCGGGGGCAGCGCCACCCGCCACCGTGATCGCCGGCATGGAGGCGATGGGGATCGCCGTGACCCATGTCTATGGCCTCACCGAAACCTATGGCCCCTGCGTGGTGTGCGAGCCGCAAAGACACTGGCAGGGGCAGGATGCCACCACCCTCTCCCGTCTCAAGGCGCGCCAGGGGGTGGCCTCCCCCCTGCAAGGGGAGATGCGGGTCATCAATCCCGTCAGCGGCGAGCCGGTCCCCATGGATGGCAAGACCCTGGGAGAGATAGTGCTGCGGGGCAACATCGTCATGAAGGGCTACCTCAAGAACCCGGCGGCGAGCGAAGAGGCGATGGCACAGGGATGGTTTCGAAGCGGGGATCTCGCGGTCTGGCACCCGGACGGCTATGTGGAGATCAAGGACAGATCCAAGGACATCATCATCTCCGGCGGGGAGAACATCTCCAGCCTGGAGGTGGAGGACGTGCTCTATCGCCACCCCGATGTGGAAGAAGCCGCGGTGATCGCCATGCCGGACGAGACCTGGGGGGAGGTGCCCTGCGCCTTCGTCAAGCTCAAGGAGGGGCGCGAGCTCACCCAGGCCGAGCTCATTGCGTTCTGCCGCGAGCAGATGGCCCACTTCAAGGCCCCCAAGCGCATCATCTTCACCCCGCTGCCGAAGACCTCCACCGGCAAGGTGCAAAAATTCATGCTGCGCAAGCAGTTGGCGTGACGACAAAGGCGCCGCGCCATCAACGGGCCTGCGGGCCCGTTTTGTGTTGCGCGATGCAAAGAAGCAGGGCCTCGCCGGTAGCGGTCGCCAGCCAACAAAGCGTGCCTTTCGAGCCCGTCCCGGCTTACCATGGCCGCCATGTCCCGCCAGCCTGAGGATGCCTGTGAGAAAATCGGATCGACTGTTTCAACTGACCAACCTGCTGCGGGCGCATCAACCCCTGACCGCCCGGGAGCTGGCGACGCGTCTGTGCGTGTCGGAGCGCACCATCTACCGCTATATCGACGATCTCTCTTTGGCGGGCATTCCGGTTTACGGTGAAGCCGGGCTGGGCTATCGGCTGAGCGAGGGGTTCGAAATGGCCCCGTTGCAACTGAGTGCGGCCGAGCTGGAGGCCCTCATCACCGGGGTGAACCTGGTGGCGGTGCTGACGGGCAAGGGGATGGCCGATCCGGCCCGCGCCCTGCTCGCCAAGATTGAGGCGGCCCTGCCCGCCAAGGAGGCTCGGGCACCTCGCGTCCCCGTGGTGCGGGTGCCGGACTATTCCACGGCGCAGCCTGCATACGCTCGCTGGGACAGGTTGCACGACGCCATCACGGCCGGTCACTGGCTGCACATTGGCTACCGGGATGCCAGCGCCAGCAGGACGGAACGTCAGCTCTTTCCCCTCGGGCTCTTCTACTGGGGCGGGTGCTGGACGCTCGGCGCCTGGTGTGCGCTGCGCCGGGCCTACCGGGATTTCAGGGTGGATCGTATCGACACCCTGGCGCCGTGCCGACCGGGAGAAGGGGCGCCCCCTGGCGCGACTCTGGCCGATTACCTTGCCCTGCGCCAGTCGGACGCGTTCCTCCCTGGGGGCAGTAGCGCCGAAAAGGTCATTCAGGACTGACACAAGGCTGTCAGTAGCCCTTCGTTATGCTGGGTTCTCCAGACCATCCACAACGGAGAAAACGAGATGATCATCAAGGGTGACATGCAAGAGGCAGGAGGCGTCGAATTTGCCACCTTCAGGCTCAGGGAAGGGGTGACGGAGGCGGATTTGCTCGCCCTGTCACGGCGGGTCGAGTCCGAGTTTCTTGTCCAGCAATCCGGGCTCATCATGCACTGCCTGCTGCGCGGCGCCGACGGCCTCTATGCCGACGTGGTGATGGCCCCCAGCCAGTCGCTGGTGGAAGCCTATTGCCAGCAGTGGCTGCACAACGACGTGGCAGGGGAGTACCTGACCCTGCTTGACCATCACTCGGTCAACATGAGCTTCTGGACCCGTATCGGCTGAGGGCGGCGCGGGGCCTGCCATCCCCCGGCGAGGGGGCAATCATGAAATGAAACGGGCCCATAGGGCCCGTTTTGTTGAACAGAATTCAATAATTACTTGGTGTGGCGCTCATGCAGGCGCTGCACCACATCCTTCAAACCCAAGCCTTCGTTTTGCAGCAAGACGGTCAGGTGGTAGAGCAGGTCGGCGGATTCGTTGATGAGCTCTTCCCTGTCTTTCGCCATGGCGGCCAGGGCCACTTCCACCCCCTCTTCACCCACCTTCTGGGCGATTCGCTTGGTGCCTTTGCCATAGAGGCTGGCGGTGTAGCTGGTGGCGGGATCTGCCCCTTTGCGTGATGCCAGGATCTGTTCGAGCTCGGCCAGGAAGCCGAGCGGCGGCACGGGGTGGCCGTCGAAGCAGGAGGGGTTGCCCAGATGGCAGGTGGGGCCGACCGGGTCGGCGGCAATGAGCAGGGAGTCCTGATCACAGTCGGTGGTGATGGCGACGAGCTTGAGCACATGGCCCGAGCTCTCGCCCTTGGTCCACAGGCGCTGCTTGCTGCGGCTGAAGAAGGTGACCTGGCCGGTGGTCTGGGTCTTTTCCAGCGCCTCGCGGGTCATGAAGCCCTGCATCAGCACTTCGCCGCTGAGGGAATGCTGGACGATGGCGGGGATCATGCCCTCACACTTGGCCCAGTCCAGGCGCTCGGCCAGCGGCAATGCATTGTCTACTGCTTGATTATTCACGGATGGCGACTCCTTCGTTTTTCAGCCAGCGTTTCAATTCGGGAATGGGAATGAGGCCCTTGTGGAACACGGAGGCGGCCAGCGCCCCGTCCACGTCGGCCAGGGTAAAGGCATCGCGAAAGTGCTCCATGGCCCCGGCGCCGCCGGAGGCGATGAGGGGCACCTTGCACACGGCGCGCACCAGCTTGAGCTGCTCAAGGTCGTACCCCTGACGCATGCCGTCCTGGTTCATCACGTTGAGCACTATCTCCCCCGCGCCCCGGCGCTGCACTTCCTGTACCCACTCCAGGGTGGTCCAGGTGGTGGTGCGGGTGCGGCTCTCGTCGCCGGTAAACTGTTTGACCTGATATTGACCGAGGGCGGCATCGAAGTAGGAGTCGATACCCACCACCACGCACTGCACGCCGAAGCGCTCGGCGAGCCGGGTGATCAGGGTGGGATCGGCCAGGGCGGGGGAGTTGATGGAGACCTTGTCGGCACCGAATTCCAGGATCTGGCGAGCATCCTCCACGCTCTTGATGCCGCCGGCGACGCAGAAGGGGATATCGATGACTTCCGCCACCCGGCTTACCCAGCTCTTGTCCACTACCCGTTCGTCGCTCGAGGCGGTGATGTCATAGAAGACCAGCTCATCGGCGCCCTCGGCGGCGTAGCGGCGGGCGAGGTCGACAATGCCGCCCATCACCTCGTGGTTGCGAAACTGCACGCCCTTGACCACCACGCCATCTTTGACGTCGAGACAGGGGATAATACGCTTTGACAACATGCTCATTGCTCCATGTAAAGCACGGTTAAAGAAACGTCGTTCTGCCGCCGGCGTTGGCCCGGGCGGCGGACGGGAACAGGGTTGGCATGCCTTGAACGGGGGCCCCTGACGGGGGAAACGACAGGCCTGGCAGACCGTCTCGTCGCTTCTGGGCACCCCACTATATGCATGACTTCATTCAGTGATTCAACCCTTTGTCGCCCTTCACCTGCCCCGGATGGCAGGCTGGCGCCTCGGGGAGGGGAGCCCGATCGTCCGGGTGGGTCTCGTCCGTTGCCATATGCTGGCGCAGGGTGAGCAGGGCGGCATCAAAATCAAACGCCTTCAGCTGCCTGGTCAGGGTGTCGCTGCGAGACCCCAGCATGAGGCGAAGGGGACCGGCATACTGCTCGTAGAGGGGGATCACGGCGGTGTCGCTTTGCACCAGCAGGGCTTCCATCTGGCCCAGCAGTTGCTGGCGCCACTGATCCCCCAGGGGCACCAGATCGGTGGTCGGGGTGGCGAGATCGTCCCCGAGCAGAGCGCAAAGGGCGGCGATCTCCTCATCGATGGATGACATGAGTCCGGTGGGCTCAGTGTTGCCGTCCGCGATGGCCTGCTCCAGGGTCAAGCAGTGGCGCGACAGCTCATGTGCCCCCAGGGTGCTCGCCACGCCGCGCAGGCTGTGGACCATGCGGGTCGCACCACTGTGCTCCCCGGCCTGCAAGTGGCGGTGCAGCCGGGCCATGTCCTGGCCATGCTCATGGATGAAGTAGCGAAGCAGGGCCAGGTATTTCTCCTGATTGCCGTTGAGGGCCGCCAGCCCCTGGTCGAGATCCAGTCCCGGGTGTGCCTGCAAGCGGGCAAGGGGGCCTGTCACGGGATGGCGAGTGCTGTCGTCCGGGGCAAGCTCGGGGACCTTGCCCTGGGGCAACCAGCGCTGCAGGGCTTCAAACAGCTTGGCGGGGGTGACGGGCTTGGCAATGAAATCGTTCATGCCGGCCGATGCGCTCGCCTTTCTGTCCTCCTCGAAGGCGCTGGCGGTGAGCGCCAGGATGGGCAGCCTGTCCATGCCGGGCAGGGCCCGGATGGCGCGGGTGGCGCTGTAGCCATCCATCACCGGCATCTGTATGTCCATCAGGACGAGGTCGAAGGGGTGCTGGCTGACGCGGGTCAGGGCCTCCTGGCCGTTGACGGCCGTCTCGATGACGAGGCCGCTGTGGCACAGGAGCTCGAGCACCACTTCCCGGTTGATGGCGTTGTCTTCCACCAGCAGGATCCGGGCGTGGCGAGGGAAGCTGAAGGCCTGTTGGTTCCCCTGCTCGGATGGGGTCCGGGAAGGGGCGTCCTCCTTTGCCTTGAACAGCCTGGCGGTAAACCAGAAGCAGCTTCCCTGGCCTGGCTCGCTGGTGACTCCGACCTCACCCCCCATCAGGGCGGCGATCCGGCTGGTGATTGCAAGGCCAAGGCCAGTGCCGCCATATCTGCGAGTGGTGGAGACATCCGCCTGTTCGAACGCCTGGAACAGCTTCTCGCGCTGCGCAGGGGTGATGCCGATGCCGGTGTCTTCCACCTCGAAGCGCAGCAGGTAGCCGGTGGTGAGGGGGCGGGCCAGCCTGACGCGCAGGGTGACGGTTCCCTGCTCGGTGAACTTGATGGCGTTGGTCGCATAGTTGAGCAGGGCCTGGCGCAGGCGGGTGATGTCGCCGTGCACCCAGGCGGGGGTATCGCCGATGTCCGTCACTATGGTGAGCCCCTTGGCCCTGGCCTGGTCGTTCATCAGGGCGCGGACGTTGTCCAGCATGGCGGTGAGGGAGAAATCGGTCAGATCCAGCGTCATCTTGCCCGCATCGATCTTGGAGAGATCCAGGATGTCGTTGAGGATGCTGAGCAGGTGCTGGGCGGCAGTGTCTATCTTGGTCAGCCGTTCGAGGTCGGTGGGATCCCGGGTGTCGCGCTTGAGCAGATAGGTGAGCCCCAGGATGGCGTTCATGGGGGTGCGGATCTCGTGGCTCATGTTGGCAAGGAAGGCGCTCTTGGCGTGGTTGGCGCTTTCGGCCCGCTGGTGGGCCTGGGCCAGCTGCCGGGTGCGCTCGTTGACCATCTCCTCCAGGTGGTAGCGATACTGGTCCAGCTCCTCGCCGAGCTGCTTCTTCTCGGTGATGTCGGCCTGGACCGTGACGTAGTGGGTGATTTCACCGCTCTCCTGGCGGATCGGCGACACCGTGGCCAGCACCTGGTAGTGGGAGCCATCCTTGCGCTGGTTGATGAATTCGCCATGCCAGCGCTGGCCGTGGTTGATGGCATCCCACAGGGCGACATAGCTGGCATCCGGGGTGAGGCCAGAGCGCAGCAGGGACGGGGTCCGGCCTATCACTTCGTGCTGCTGGTAACCGCTGGCGGCGAGGAAGGCAGGGTTGACGTACTCGATGCGCGCCCGGGTGTCGGTGATGAAGACGCCGTCAGGGCTCTGTTCGAGGGCCAGGGACAACTGGCGCAACTGCTGCTCGGCCAGCTTGCTCTGGGTGATGTCCAGATGGATGCCAAGGAGTCGCACGGGCCGCTGCTGGGCGTCCCGATAGACGCTCCCTTTGCTCACCAGCCAGCGGATGCCGCCATCTGGCAGCAGGATCCTGAACTCCAGCTCGACGGGGGCGCCGCTAACCGCCCGCTCCGCCAGCAACTGCTCGATGCGGGGCCTGTCATCCGGATGCAGGCAGGCTTGCCAGGCGGCCAGCTCGCCGAGCGCCTCGGCACTGCGGCCATAGAGGCGGGCGCATTCCGGCGAGAAGAAGAGACGGTTGCTGACCATGTCCCATTCCCAGATGCCGACATGGGCTCCTTCCTGGGCCATCAGCAGGCGCTGTTCGCTCTCGCGCAGGGCGCTGCTGACGGTTTCGGCGCGCACCCGTGCACTGATGGCGTCGTCCATCAGGTTGAGGGCTGCGAGGCGAGCACGGCGCTGGGTATCGAGCGCCATCTGCTGATTGTGTTGCAGGCGCTGCTCCGCGAGCTTGCGCTCCGTGATGTCCTGCACGGTGCCGTAGAGCTCGAGTATGGTGCCATCCCTGTCCCTGAGCGCCGCCCCGCGGGCAATGACCCAGGCGGTCTCCCCCTGCTCCGTGATCACTTCGGCATCGCATTCGTAGGGCTGCCCGTCCATCCTGCAGCGCTCGACGGCCTGGGCCACCGTGTGCCACCCCTCCTGGGTGAAGTATTTTCTGACCTCGGGATAGACGGCGGGGGGGAGGGCCGGATCCCGGCCATAGATGCGATAGATCTCCGGTGACCAGAAGTGGCTGTCATCGGCCACGCGCCAGCGCCAGTTCCCTATCTTGGCGAGACGCTGGGACTCGCGCAGTATGGCTTCGTTGCGGCGCAGCGCCTCCTCGGTCTCCTTGTTCTGCCGGTTGTCCTCGATGATGGAGATGAAGTAGTCGGGATTGCCCTCGGCGTCGCGCACCAGGGCCACCGTCAGAGTGGTCCAGATGATCTCGCCCCCCTTGTGCAGGTAGCGCTTCTCCAGGGTGTAGTGGGGGATGGTCCCCGCCAGCACCCGGGCCACGTGGGCCTCATCGAGGTAGAGATCGTCCGGGTGGGTCAACTGCTGGAACGTCATCCCGGTGAGCTCGTCGGCCCGGTAGCCCAGGATGTGGCACAGCCGCTGATTGACACGCAGCCAGTGTCCATCGGGGGAGACCAGGGCGATGCCGACCGCCGCCTGTTCGAAGGTGACCTGGAAGCGGTTCTCGCTCTGCTGTAACTGGTTCTGGGTGTTCATCAGCTCCTGCCAGCGCAGGACCTCTCTGGCCCGGGCGCGATGAAAGGCGGCACTGAGCACGCTGATGAGCAGTCCGTTGGCGATGAGCAGGCACCATTGCACCAGATCCTGGCCAGCCTCGACACTCAGTGAATAAATGGGAGGGAGCATGAAATAGCTGGTGACCAGGGCGGTGATCAGGGTGCAGAGCAGACCTGGCAACAAGCCCCCCAACAGGGCGCAAACGATGATGGGCAGCATGAAGAGAACCAGCAGCGGTCGCTCGCCAAAGGCGATGGGCAGCTGGACCCGGATTTGCAACATCAGAGCGGGCAGCAGCACGGCCAGCAGGGAGATCCCCCAGCGCTGGGTGGAGGGGCGCACATGCCACAGGGGTGACCAGCTCATCATGGGAGATCCTCCGGTGGCATGGGGGCCTGGGGATAGGGGGGCGGCACTCCGAGCTGACGGGAGAGCCCGTTGATCTGGTGCTTGAGGGCCAGCATGGCGAGCTCCCTGTCCACCATCACCTTGTTGAACCGCTCCAGCTCATGGTTCTGCTGGCGCAACTCGCTGGCCTGGCGGGTCAGGGCCTGTTCAACCTGCTCCCGTTCGGTGACATCGAGCAGAATGCCGATGATGGCGGGCTGACCGAGGTAGTCGACGCGCCGCCCGTACAGCTCGACCTCCAGAGATTCCCCGTGCTGATGCAGGGCACTGAAGCGGGTGTGAATATCGCGCGCGTCCTGCTCGCACGCGTGCACCAGCTCGGCGACCCTGGTGCTGTCCTTGGGAGCAGCAAGGGCGTGTAACTGGCCAACGGCGATCAGCGCCCCCGGAGTGTCATAGCCAAACAGTCGGGCAAAACAGGGGTTGATGTAGCAGAGCCGACCCTGCTGGATGATGTAGATCCCGGCAAGGGATTGCTCCACCAGTGCACGGAACAGCCCCTCCCGCTCTCGCAAGTCGGCCTCGGCCCGTTTGAAGTTCGTGATGTCCCGAGAGATGCCGAAGATCCCGATCACCTGCCCCTCGCTGTCTTGCAAGGGACCTTTGGTTGCGAGAAACACATGCTCGCCATCGGGCAGGGTCAGGTACTCCTCCTCGGTCTGCACCCGGTTGCGCTCTATGACCTGGCGCCCGGATGCCATCAGCATCTGCGCCTGCTGCGGCGGGAAGAGCGTCAGATCATCCTGGCCCAGCACCTCGTCAACCGGCTTGCCGACAAACTGGCTGGCGGCCCGGTTGAAGAGGATGTATCTGCCCTCCTTGTTCTTGGCGAAGATGGCGTCTTCCGAGCTGTCGGCGATGGCGGAGAGCAGTTGCAACGCCTCCAGCCGCTGGGACTGGGAGTACTGGAGCTGTTCGGCCATCTGCAGCCGGGTGTGCTGGCGCAGCAGGATGATGCCGGCGTTGGTGACAAAGAGCACCAGCAGGCCGATGAGACCGATCCAGACGCTCTCCTTGAAGGTGGCCTGGTAGAGTTCCGCCTTGTCGATCTTGGCCAGCAGGTACCAGTCCGTGTTCATGACCGGATAGACAACCCCGAAGACCTCGCTGCCCCGGTAATCCTGGCCATAGAGTACCTGGGGCGTGCCGCGTTCGGCGAGCCGCAAATACTGGGCTGCCAGCAGGGTGGGGTGGGTGACGGGATAGTGCAGGGTGAGAGCCGGTTCCGGGCGATAGCGCAGGCTACTCAGATAGTGGACCTGATCCCCCTGCTGGCGAAACAGAATGGCTTCTCCGCTGCTGTCTGGGACGGGCCAGGCCCCCAGGATCTGATCGAGCCAGCGATTTGCGCTTATCTGCATCACCAGCACGGGGGCAGGTCCTGCAGCGACCTCCAGATTGACCAGAAAGTCCAGCCTGGCGTGACCGCGATCATCGAGATAGGGACCAAGACGCATGACGTTGCCCTGCTCGAGCCGTGGCAGGGCGTCACGCAACGTGGCATTCATGGTGTCGCCACCCGGGGTATGCCACAGGGGTTGCCCGGCAGGATTGAACACGGCCGCACCGTGAAATCCGCGTACCGAGATGAATTCGAGCAGCCTTGCCAGTGGTGGCGTGATCGCTTCGGGTGAGGATGGTGCTTGTCCGGGACGATAGAAATCAGTACTGCCCAGACCCTTTATGAGCTGGTGAATATCCTCCTCGTGGGTACCGAGCCACTCGGTGACGCGCTGGCTCTTGAGATCGGCGATGGCTTCGAGACGAGCCACCTCCTTGTTGCGTGCCAGTTCGATGTTGCGGGCGATGGCCATGGCGGTCAGGGCCAAAATGAGCCCGTTGAGCAACAGGAAGGGGATCCATTGACGCCGCGTAAAGACAGGTGTGCTGCCGGTGGTGTCAATGCGACGACGCAGCATGGCATAGAGCATGAGGGCCGTGATGAGGATGAAGATCCAGCCCTTGATGGTGCTAGCCATGGCGAACTGGGCAGGGGTGCTGAACAGCCACTCCACCGCCTTGTCGGAGAGCAGGATCCACAGGCTTGCCACGGCGGCATAGGTGAGCACGACGTTGAGCACATGTGCCCGGGTCAGGGGAGCCTCAGCCATCCACGGCCTCGCTGCCATCCTGGTAGCGTTCGGCAATGGTGACGAACGCGTCGAAATGGCGATCGAAGGCGGTCACGACATCGGGATCGAAATGGTGGCCGCTGCCGGAGAGGATGAGGGCGCGCGCCTCGTCGTAGCTCATGGCCGGCTTGTAGACCCTGGCGCAGATGAGGGCGTCAAACACGTCTGCCAGCGCCATCAGGCGGGCCGAGAGGGGTATGGCGTCCCCTTGCAAGCCGTCCGGGTAGCCGCTGCCATCCCACTTCTCATGGTGCCAGTGGGCGATCTCCTTGGCCAGGGTGAGGAAGGCCAGGGGCTGCTCCATGTCCTGTTCGGCCTCCTCGATGGCATCGCTGCCGAGCTTGGCGTGGGTGCGCATGATCTGCCACTCCTCCGGGGTCAGCTTGCCCGGCTTGAGCAGGATGTGGTCGGGAATGCCCACCTTGCCGATATCATGAAGCGGTGCGGAGCGGCTCAGCAGGTCGATGTAACCCGGGGTCAGGGTATCGGCGAAACGGGGGTGATCAGCCAGGGCGCTCGCCAGCAGACGCACATAGCCCTGGGTGCGCAGGATATGGTTGCCGGTTTCGGGGTCGCGGATCTCCGCCAGGTGGGCGAGTGCGCGGATGGAGACCTGCTGGATCAGGTCGTTTTCCGCCATTCGCCGCGCGACCTCGGCTTCCAGCGCCGCATTCTGGTTTTGCAGGCCGTCACGGGCCTGCTTGGCCTCCAGCTGGGTACGCACCCGGGCCTGAACGACCACCGGCTTGATGGGCTTGGTGATGTAATCGGCGGCGCCAAGGGAGAGGCCGAACTCCTCGCTCTGGGGGTCGGCGAGGGCGGTGAGCAGAACGACGGGAATACGACTGCTGATCGGGGACTGACGCAATTGCCTGAGCACTTCATAACCATCCATGCCGGGCATCATCACATCCAGCAGGATGAGGTCAGGCTTTGGATCCGCGCTGACGATGCGCAGGCATTTTTCCCCGCTCTGCGCAGCCAGCACGCGGTAATGAGGCGAAAGCAATTCGGTCAGTACCATCAGATTTTCGGGTGAGTCGTCGACGATCAGGATGGTGGCGTTGTGAGGTGTCAACATATGTCTTCCATGACGCTATCCCTGTGAGGTCGAGTATAGAGCCAATTGCTGCCAAATCATAAGGTTCGCCCCCATCGGGGAGAAAGAGGCCTGCCCGGATGGGCAGGCTGTCTGATGCCGGAAAGGGGCGCGTCACGCAGCGCGGCCGTCACCCCAGCAGCGAATGGCTTCTGCCACGTCAAACTTGCCCTCCAGCAGGGCACGGCCGAGGATGATCCCCTTGACGCCGGTTCCCTTGAGCGCCTCGATATCCGCCAGACCGCCGATACCGCCGGAGGCCTGGAAGCCGACGCTCGGGTAGCGGGCACAGAGATCCCGGTAGAGTTCGACGTTGGTGCCCGCCAGGGTACCGTCCCGGCTGATGTCGGTGCAGAGCACGTGTCTGAGCCCGACGGGGAGGAAGCGCTCGATCAGCGCCTCGATGGAGATGCCGCTGTTCTCCTGCCAGCCAGCTACTGCGATGTGGCGGTTGCCCTGTTCATCGATGTTGACATCCAGGGCCAGCACGATGCGCTCGGGGCCATATTTCTCCATCCAGCTGGCCACCAGATCCGGGGATTTGACGGCGGTGGAACCGATCACCACCCGGCTGGCGCCGGCCGCCAGCAAGTCGGCCACGTCCTGTTCGCTGCGCACGCCGCCGCCGACCTGCACCGGTGCCTCGGTGGCGGACAGCAACTGGGCGATGAGGGCCAACTGGCGTGCCTTGGCATCCTTGGCGCCGTCCAGATCAACCAGGTGCAGCTGCGCCGCCCCCTGGCTGACATAGTCATCGAAGCGGGCCTGCGGGTTGTCGCTGTAGGCGGTTTTCTGGCCGTAGTCGCCCTGGTAGAGGCGCACGACCTGACCGTTGATGAGGTCGATTGCGGGAATAATCATGCCTGTCATAGCTCCAGAAAGTTTTGCAGTAGGCGGGCACCGGCCGGTCCGGATCGCTCCGGGTGGAATTGGGCGCCAAAGAAGTTGTCCCGCCCGACGATGGCGGTAAAGGGCAGGCCGTAGTCGCAGGTCGCCAGGGTCGCGTCGGTCACCTCCAGCGCATAGGAGTGGACAAAGTAGAAGTAGCTGCCGCTGGGGATGCCTTTGAGTAGCGGGTGGGTCTCGTCGTGTTCAATCTGGTTCCAGCCCATGTGGGGCAGGCGCAGGTTGCCCACCTCCATCAGGCGGATCCTGCCAGGCACGATGCCGAGGCAGTCGATGAGCGCTCCTTCGCTGCCATCGGCGCTCATGTTCTCTTCCGAGGCCTGTGCCAGCATCTGCATGCCGAGGCAAAAACCGAGCAGCGGCTGCTTGGCGGCGCGAATGAGGGGCACCAGTTCCCGCTCATTGAGGTTCTTCATGGCGGCGATGGCGGTGCCGACGCCGGGCAGGATCAGCTTGTCCGCCTGCTCGATGTCGGCGGCCTTGCAGCTCACCCTGGGTTGCACGCCGAGGCGCTCGAACGCCATGCGCACCGAGGCGAGGTTGGCGCAGCCGGTGTCGATGATGACCAGGTTCTGTTTCTCCATCACAGCACCCCCTTGCTGGAGGGAAGCTCGCTCCCTTCCACGCGAATGGCCTGGCGCAGGGCGCGGCCAAAGCCTTTGAACAGCGCCTCCACCTGATGGTGGGTGTTGCCGCTGCCCACCTTCATCTGCAAGGTGATGGCCATGGCGTCAGAGAGGGAGCGGAAGAAGTGGGGCACCATCTCGGTGGCCATCTCTCCTACGCTGTCGCGACCAAAGCCGCTCGGGCAGTCGAACACGAAGTAGGGACGGCCGCTCAGATCCAGTGCCGTGGCCACGTCCAGCTCGGTCAGCGAGGTGTTGTCAGCCTCCTGGCGGGGACGCCCGTCGATCACCGCCTGCACCTCGTCCATCGCCAGTACGAAGCCGAAGCGGCCGATGCCACGCTTGTTGCCAAGGGCCTGGCGCAGGGCTTGACCCAGCGCCAATCCCACATCTTCCACCGTGTGGTGATCGTCGATGTGCAGATCGCCGCTCACTTTGAGCTTGAGGCGAAAGCCCGCGTGGGTCGCTATCTGATCCAGCATGTGATCGAAGAAGCCGATGCCGGTGGCGATCTGGTTGCCACCGCTCTTGTCGAGATCCACCGCCACCTGGATGCGGGTCTCCTTGGTGTAGCGCTCCACCTCGGCCACGCGCCCCTTGGAGAGCAGCTGATCACGAATGGCATTCCAGCCGTGATCTTGCGGGTGGTAACGTATGCCGCGGATGCCCATGTTCTCGGCAAGCTGGATGTCGGTCTGTCTGTCGCCAATCACGAAGGAGTTGGCAAAGTCGATGCGGCCCGAGGCGAGATACTCCTTCACCAGCCCAAGGTGAGGCTTGCGGCAGCTGCAACCGTCGGTGGGGAAGTGGGGACAGATCAGCACTTGCTCCCAGGTAACACCCTGGGATTCGAAGAGGTGCATCATCAGGTCGTGGGGCGGCTGGAAGTGTTCAAGGGGCAGGCTGGCGGTGCCGAGCCCATCCTGGTTGGTCACCATCACCAGCACGTAGCCTGCGGCCTGGAGCTCACGCAGCACAGGTATCACCATGGGCTCGAAGCGCAGCTTCGCAAGGCTGTCCACTTGCTTGTCGGTGACCGGCTCCTCGATCAGGGTGCCGTCACGGTCGATAAACAAAAACGGGGTTTTCATCGCTACATCCTTGCTTGTCTTACAGAGAGGGTGGGGGCAGGTCACGCAATACCGCCAGCACGGCGTCCATTTCGCCCTGATAGCCGATGGTGATGCGGATGCTGTTGTCAAGGCCAGGCTTGCTGGAGAAATCACGCAAGATGATGCCGGCGGCCTTCATGGCAGCGAACACGGCGGCGCCATCTTTGAAGCGCACCAGCACGAAGTTGCCCTTGTCCTCGAACACTTCCTTGACGCAGGACAAACGAAGCAGCTCCGCCTTGATGAGCGCCTTTTGCTTGTTGAGCTCCTGCACCCGCTCCTGCATCAGTTCCAGCCCCATGGGAGAGAGCGCCTGGGCGGCAATCTGGGCGATGGGGTCGGGAATGGGGTAGGGCGCGATCACCTTGGCCAGCATGGCAATCACCTCGGGATCCCCCAGGGTAAAGCCGCAGCGGATCCCCGCCAGCGCGAAGGCCTTGGAGAGGGTGCGGGTCACCACCAGGTTCGGGTATTGGGCCAGCAGGTCCACCACGGAGGCCTCCGGGCAGAACTCGATGTAGGCCTCGTCCACGACGATGATGGCGCGGTCCCGGGCCTTCTCCAGCAGGGCGACGAGTCCCTTGCGGCCCACCAGATCCCCGGTGGGATTGTTGGGGGAGCAGAGGAACACCAGCTTCACGTCAGAGAGGCGATCGGCGATGGCGGGCCAGTCCGGCTGACGGCTGGCGGTCAATGGCTGCTCGACAATCCCCACGCCACAGGTCTCGGCGCTGATGGCGTACATGCCGTAGGTGGGGGGGCAGATGAGGATCTGATCTTCCCCTGCCTCGCAGAAGGTGCGGATCAAGAGCTCGATGGCCTCGTCGGCACCGCGGCTTACCAGCACCTGATCCGGATTGATCCCGGCGTAGGCGGCATAGCCGTTCACCACCTCGGCCGGCTGGCACTCGGGATAGCGGTTGAGACGGCTCCCCTCGACGGTGAAGGGGTAGGCCAGGGGGGCCTCGTTGGCATTGAGCCAGACGTGGCCCTGGCCGCCGATGCGGCGC
>NZ_CAWMFQ010000180.1:34569-55198 GCF_963866995.1 Aeromonas sp. ZOR0002
GCCCGCACGACGCGACGGGCCAGATTGACGATGCTCATGACAAATCCTTCTGCTGTGCTGTTTGTTGGGGCTCGGCGGCCAGGGCGTTCAACCTGAGGGTGACGGCATGCTTGTGGGCATCGAGTCCCTCGGCCTGGGCGATGCGCTGGACAATGGGGCCAAGGCCGCGAATGCCGTCTGCAGTGAGCTCTTGAACCGTGTAGCGGCGCTGATAGTCGGCAAGCCCCAGGCTCGAGCAGGTGCGGGCATAGCCGTAGGTGGGCAGGGTGTGGTTGGTGCCGCTGGCGTAATCACCGACCGACTCCGGTGTCCATGCCCCGAGGAAGATGGAGCCCGCGTTCTCGAGCTTGTCCAGCAGATCCCGGGGGGCCCGGGTCTGCACGATGAGGTGTTCCGGTGCATAGGCGTTGGAGATGGCGCAGGCCTCTTCCAGGTTGTCGCAGAGGATCACCAGGCTTGCCTTCAGGGCTTGCTCGGCGATGTCGCGGCGGCTGAGCTCGGCGAGCTGCGCCTGGATCTCGCTGCCGATGGCATCGGCCAGGGAAGCGGAGGTGGTGACCAGCACCACCTGGCTGTCGGGGCCGTGCTCGGCCTGGGAGAGCAGATCCGATGCCACGAAGGCCGGGTTGGCGCTCTCGTCTGCGATCACCAGCACCTCGGAGGGGCCGGCTGGCATGTCGATGGCGGCGCCCCGCCAGTCACGGGAAACCTGGCCCTTGGCTTCGGTCACATAGGCGTTGCCCGGGCCGAAGATCTTGTCCACCTTGGGGATGGTTTGCGTGCCATAGGCCATGGCCGCGATGGCTTGGGCGCCGCCGATGGCGAACACCTGACGGACGCCACAGGCGCGGGCGGCAAACAGGATCTCGTCGCTCGCCGGAGACGGGGTACAGAGCACCACCTCACGGCAACCGGCCAGGCTTGCCGGAATGGCCAGCATCATCACGGTGGAGGGGAGCGGCGCGCTGCCTCCCGGGACATAGAGGCCGACCCGGCTGATGGGTTGGGTGCGCAGCTCGCACAGCACCCCGGGCTGGGTCTCGACTCGAACGACGGGCTGCACCTGGGCGGCGTGGAAGGTTCGGATATTGGTGATGGCGGCCTCGATGGCGCCCTTGATGTCATCACCGAGTCGAGCGCAGGCGGCATCCACTTCCGCGTCGCTCACCCGAAGCTGTTCGCGGGGCGCGCGTTCGAAACGCTGGCTCAGCTCGCGCAGGGCCTCATCGCCCCGGCTGCGTACCGCAGCAATGATGTCTCGCACCACGGTACCGATGTCGGCTTCGTCGCCAAGGGCGGGCCGGGTCAGGACCTCGGCTTGCCGGGCGGGGGAGAGGGTCTTCCAGATCAGGGTCTGCATGATGTGTCTTCCTTATTCCATCATCTCGGCTTATTCCATCATCTTTTCAATGGGCAGCACCAGGATGGAGCTGGCACCCAGGGCCTTGAGCTGTTCCATGGTCTCCCAGAACAGGGTTTCGCTGGAGACGACGTGCAGGGCCACCTGGTTGGTGTCACCGGCGAGCTGCATGATGGTGGGACGCTCCGCCCCCGGCAGCAGATCGGTGATGGCATCGAGCTTGTCTTTGGGGGCGTGCAGCATGATGTATTTGCTTTCGCGCGCCTGTTGCATCCCCTGGATGCGGGGCAGCAGCTTGTCGATGAGTTTCTGCTTGGCATCGTTCAGGGGGTTGGGGGCCTGCACCAGCACGGCCTTGGAGCGGTAGATCACCTCGACCTCTTTCAGGCCGTTGGCTTCCAGGGTTGCGCCGGTGGAGACCAGATCGCAGATGGCATCGGCCAGACCCGCGCGGGGGGCTACTTCCACCGAGCCGCCCAGCATCACGCTCTTGAAGCCCAGGCCCTTCTCGTCGAAGAAGCGCTTGAGCAGACCGGGGTAGGAGGTGGCGATGCGCTTGCCGGCCAGGCTCTCGGGTCCTGTGTAGTTGACATCGTCCGGCACCGCCAGAGAGAGGCGGCAGCCGCCGAAGTCGAGCTGCTTGAGGGTCTTCACCGCAAAGGGCTGCCCCTGGGCTGCGCGGATGAGCTGCACCTCTTCGAGAACGTTCTCGCCGATGATGCCAAGATCGACCACCCCTTCCATCACCAGACCCGGGATGTCGTCATCACGCACCCGCAGAATGTCGATGGGCATGTTCTCGACATGGGCGATGAGGCGCTGTTCCCGCAGGTTGATCTTGAGGCCGCAGCTCTTGAAGAGGGCCTGGGAATCCTGGCTCAGACGACCGGATTTTTGCATGGCGATGCGCAGACGTTGTGTTTCCATTGCTCGATTTCCTTCTAGTCAAAAACGAAAAAACCCTCGGAAGTATGTGCTTCCGAGGGTTCATGAATCTTGCGGTCCTTTTGGAAGTCACCAGTTAAGTGTCTTCCAGCAGTCAACCTCCTGAAAGACTATTCGGGATGATGATGGTGATGATGAGTCTTCAGGGTGGTGAACTTCATGATGTAATCAATCCTTTACAAATCAGATGCCGTTGTTGACGCCCGATTTAAACTACCTGCCTTGACAGAAAATGCAACCGAAAAATGTGATCAGGACGATTAAAGTTGAGAAAACGGTTTTCTGGTCGATAACTAGACAATGAGATGCCAAAGGAGGCGACATCATGCCCAGCCAGGACCTGTTATTTCCCATCCTGCCCCGCGCACCCTCGACACCGAGCCCGGATGACATCAAGCGGGAGGTGACCCAGATCAGCCAGAAACATCAGCTGCGCAAGATAGGCACCGACAATGGCGGCGGTGGCCAGCATCACCAGCAGAGAGAGCAGCCGCCAAAGCCTGATCAACCAGCGGTGCAGGATGATGATCACAAACCGGATCCGGACCACCGGATTGATCTCTTCGTCTGAACGCATTATCAGTCCCGCTTTTTCCGCGCTTTTGGCATAATGCCCGCTTTTGCAGCGGGACATGCCTTTGACCATCATCCAGACCCTGTTCAAGCCAGACGGCCCCCTGGCCCGCCATATTGACGGCTTCAAGGCCCGTGCCCCGCAACTGGAGATGGCCGAGGCGGTGTCCCGTGCCATCAAGCAAGGTGGCCGCTTGCTGGTGGAGGCTGGAACGGGCACTGGCAAAACCTATGCCTATCTGGTGCCTTCGCTGGAATCCGGCAAGCGGGTGGTGATCAGCACCGGGTCCAAGAATCTGCAGGAGCAGCTCTTCTATCGGGATCTGCCCACCATCACGGGGGCGCTTCACTACACCCCGCCGGTGGCACTGCTCAAGGGGCGCAGCAATTACCTCTGCATCGAGCGGATGAACCGGCTGTTGAGTGAATCCCATCTGCAAAAGCCCGAGATCCTGAGCGATCTCGTGAAGGTCAAATCCTGGTCGACCGCCACCGACAACGGCGATGTGGGGGATATCCCGGGGCTACAGGAGAACGCCGAGATCCTTGCCCACGTCACCAGCACCAACGACAACTGCCTGGGTCGCGACTGCCCCTATTACGATGATTGTCACCTGGTCATCGCCCGGCGCCGTGCCATGGACGCCCAGGTGGTGGTGATCAACCACCACCTCTTTTTCGCCGACATGGCGGTCAAAGACACCGGCTTTGGCGAGCTGGTGCCCGAGGCGCAGGTCTATGTATTCGACGAGGCGCACCAGCTGCCCGAGATCGCCAGCCACTACTTCGGCAAGTCCGTGGGCAGCCGCACCATCCAGGATTTGGCGCAGGATATCCAGCTCGCCTACCGGGCAGAGGCTCATGACATGGCCCAGCTTGGCAAGGCGGCGGACAGGCTCGCCATTGCCAGTCAGGATCTGCGCCTTGCCTTCGGCGTGGAGGGGGGGCGCGGCAACACCCGGGATCTGCTGAGACAATCCCTCTGGGCCCAGGCGCTGGCCCGTCTCAACGATGCCATCGGGCTCTGTTATGAAGTGCTGAAACTGGCGCTCGGTCGAGGGGAGCAGCTGGATCACTGTTTCGAGCGCATCAGCGAGCTGCGCACCCGCCTTGGGGAGGTGCTGGCGGTCAACCAGACCGGTTTCTCCTACTGGTATGACTGTTCGCGTCTGCACTTTACCCTCAATCTGACGCCGCTGTCGGTCGCCGAGCGCTTCGGTACCGAGGTGCAGCGCCCCGAGGTGGCCTGGGTCTTCACCTCGGCCACCTTGACGGTGGACAATCGCTTCGCCCACTTCGTCGCCGAGATGGGGCTGGCCGGCAGCGCCGAACTCATTCTCGACAGTCCGTTCGATTACGCCGAGCAGGCGCGCCTGTGCGTACCCCGTTTCTTGCCAGAGCCCAATGCCTTCGGGCGCGGGGAGCAGCTGGCGACCCTGATGATCCCCCTCATCAACAAGACGCCGGGGGGATGTTTTTTCCTCTGCACCAGCCATCAGGTGATGCGCCAGGTGGCTGAGGTGCTACGCCGGGAAATCGGCCGCACCGTCCTGCTGCAAGGGGAAGACAACAAGCAGCGGCTGCTCAAGACCTTCGTGGAAAACGGTCGGGCCGTGCTGGTGGCCACCAGCAGTTTCTGGGAGGGGATAGACGTGCGGGGGGCGGCATTGTCCTGTGTTATCATCGACAAGCTGCCCTTTGCGAGCCCGGACGATCCCCAGCTCAAGGCACGGGTGGAGGATTGCAAGCTCAAGGGGGGGGATCCCTTTGCCGAGCTGCAGTTGCCCAAGGCGGTGATTGCCCTCAAGCAGGGGGTGGGGCGGCTCATCCGTGATCGCAGTGATCACGGCGTACTGGTTATTTGTGATCCTCGGGTGGTCAACAAGCCCTATGGCGCCACCTTCATCAAGAGCCTGCCTGCCATTCCACGGACCCGGGAGCTGGCGACCCTGGGAGAATTTTTCGGACCACGGGAGTGAGTCCGCCGCGCCGGGGCTGATTGCCCCCGGCCATGCATGACGGCAGGCCTTGGCCATGCTGACGATTTAACTGACTGATGTGAAGAGAATAAAAAGAATGGATGAGTTGAAGATCCTGGCCGTGGATACCGCCACCGAAGCCTGCTCCGCAGCCCTCTTGGTGGGCGATACCCTCTTTTCCCGCTGGGAAGAGGCGCCCCGTGACCATACCCGCAAGATCCTGCCCATGGTTCAGGCTCTGTTGGATGAAGCCGGTCTATCGTTGGATGAGCTCGACGCCATCGCCTTCGGTCGTGGGCCTGGCTCCTTC
The DNA here is from genome assembly GCF_963866995.1 of Aeromonas sp. ZOR0002. Taxonomy (NCBI): domain Bacteria; kingdom Pseudomonadati; phylum Pseudomonadota; class Gammaproteobacteria; order Aeromonadales; family Aeromonadaceae; genus Aeromonas; species Aeromonas sp. ZOR0002. The sequence continues at coordinate 39,737 of NZ_CAWMFQ010000180.1, forward strand.
ACCGGGGTACGGATCGGGATCAGCGTGGCCCAGGGGCTCGCCTTTGGTGCCGGCGTGCCGATGATCGGTGTCTCCACCCTGGCGGCCATGGCCCAGGGGGCCCATAAGCTGGAAGGGGCCGAGCAGGTGCTTGCCGCCATCGATGCGCGCATGGACGAGGTCTATTTCGGCCACTACGCCCTGGTGGACGGAGTGATGACGCTGGTGGGCGAGGAGGTGGTGAGCGAGCCAGCCGCACTGGTGCAGGCCCGTGACAAGCTGACTGGCGCGGTGAGCTGCGTTGGCACCGGTTTTGAAACCTATGGCGAGACCCTGGGCGGCCTGGCAGATGTGCTGATGCCAAGCCAGGTGCGTTTCCCGGCGGCCGCCGACATGCTGCCTCTGGCACGCCAGGCCTGGTTTGCGGGTGAGGCGGTGCCGGTTGAGCAAGCCACCCCTGTCTATCTGCGTGACAAGGTGACCTGGAAGAAACTGCCGGGTCGCGAATAAACGGCAGCGGCTGCCCCGGGCTGCTTTGTCGGACGATGAAGGAGAGACGAATGAGAAAATCCGTGATCATGCTGGGATTGGTGGGGCTGCTGCTGGGCGGTTGCAGCACGGTGCCCAAAGAGCTTGCCTATGAGCCTGCGGATCAGCTGGTGGCCTATCAACCCGCTCTGCAGGGGATGGAAGGCAAGCCGGCCCGCTGGAGCGGTGTCATCTCGGCGGTCCACAACAAGGCGGATCAGAGTGTCATCGAGGTGGTCTATCTGCCCCTCAAGTCCAATGGGGTGCCGGAGCAGACCGAGCAGAGCCCCGGTCGTTTTCTCGCCATCATGCAGGGGTTTGTCGACCCGACCCTCTATGCCAAGGGTCGCAGCCTGACGGTGCTCGGCACCCTCGACAAGCCAGTGGACAGCCAGATTGGCGAGCACAAGTATCGCTTCTCGGTACTCAAGGTGACGGGGAGCAAGCTGTGGCCACCGGTGAAGGAGGTGGAGATCCGCTACATGGATCCCTACTTTTACGATCCTTTCTATGATCCCTTCTGGCCCAGACGGCCCCTGCGCCGCTGAGGAGCCCGGATGACGGCGACATTGCAGGAGCGCAGGCTGCGCCTGGCGGACGGGCGGCACATCGCCCTGCTGGACAATGGTCAGGAGGGCAGACCGCTGCTGGTGGCCCTCCATGGCTGGCTCGACAACGGTGCCAGCTTTTTGCCTCTGGCCCCCTGGCTGGGGGCGTTTCATCTGGTCTGCGTCGATCTGCCGGGTCATGGTCACTCCGATCACAAGCACACCTCCTATGTCTTCGTGGACTGGCTGGATGATCTCTACCAGATCACCCAGGCCGCGGGCTGGCAGCGTTTCATCCTGCTTGGTCACTCCCTGGGGGCGCTGATTGCCTCTGCCTATGCCGGCGTTTTTCCCGAGCAAATCGAGCGGCTCATTCTGCTGGAGGGGCTCGGCCCCTTGAGCCAGCCCGACGAGGAGGTACCGGGGCAGCTGCGCCGCGCCATCCTCAACCGCACTCGTACCCGTGAGCGTGCAACCAGTGGATTTGCCACCCTCGAGGAGGCGGTGGCTGCCCGCTGCAAGGTGGCGGACATTCCCTCGAGTGCGGCACGCCTTATCTGCGAGCGGCAGCTGGAGGCGCGGGCAGGGCGCTGGTATTGGCGCAGTGATCCCCGTCTTCGCGATCTCTCCCCCCTGCGCATGAGCGAGGGGCAGGCCCAGGCCCTGATCCGGGCCATCGCCTGTCCGGTGCTCTTTATCTGGGGAGAGCAGGGCTTCCCCGGGCTCCTGGCACAGTGGCAGTTGCGGGAGGCGGCCTTTGGCCACATTGAACGGGTGACAGTGGCAGGAGGCCATCATTTTCATATGGAAAATTCATCAGAAACCGCCGTTTATATCGAAAACTTCGCTCAAATCCGGTAGGATCGGCGGCTTTGAATCATGTCAGGTTTGCTTTCTCCCTCACATTTCCCGTTGTTAATTCACTGTTAATTGATGTTGCCTTATGTAAATATGTGCGGCATTAGAGCATGAACTTAAAACAATTGATTGAAATGGATGTGACAGGGACGGAGGCAACACAGTGAGCGCACAGGTGCGAGTTATGCAGGAGAAGTTCGTGGAAAGAGTCTGGCTGAAGCGTTATCCAGAAGGGGTGCCCGCCGAGATCAATCCAGACCAATACGGCTCTCTGGTCGAGATGTTTGAAGAGTCGGTGAACCAGTTCGCCGATCAACCCGCCTTCGTCAACATGGGGCAGACCATTACCTACCGCCGGCTGGAGGAGCAGTCCCGAGCCTTCGCCGCCTACCTGCAAAACGAGCTGAAGCTCGGCAAGGGGGACAGGGTGGCCGTGATGATGCCGAACCTGCTGCAATACCCCATCGCGGTATTCGGGATCCTGCGGGCCGGCATGACGGTGGTGAACGTCAACCCCCTTTATACCCCGCGCGAGCTGGAGCATCAGTTGAAAGACTCCGGCGCCAAGGCCATCGTCATCGTCTCCAACTTCGCCCACACCCTGGAAAAAGTGGTGTATGACACCCCGGTCAAGCATGTGATCCTGACCCGGATGGGAGACAACCTGGGGCTGGCCAAGGGGACCCTGGTCAACTTCGTGGTCAAATACGTCAAGAAGCTGGTGCCCAAGTACAACCTGCCCCATGCCAGCACCATGCGCCAGGCCCTCGCCAAGGGGCGCTACCTGCAGTACATCAAACCCGAGATCAGCAACCAGGACATCGCCTTCCTGCAATACACCGGCGGGACCACCGGCCTCTCCAAGGGGGCCATGCTGACTCATCGCAACATGATCGCCAACGTCGAGCAGTGCCTCGGTGTCTATGGCCCCGTGCTGGAGCGCGGCAAGGAGTTTGTGGTCACGGCGCTGCCGCTCTATCACGTCTTCGCCCTGACGGTGAACTGCCTGCTGTTCATGCGTCTGGGGGGCTACAACCTGCTCATCAGCAACCCCCGCGACATCCCGGGTTTTGTCAAAGAGATCAAGAAGTATCCTTTCACCTGCATCACAGGGGTGAACACCCTGTTCAACGCCCTGGTCAACAACGACGAGTTCAAGGGCATGGATTTTGCCAAGCTCAAGCTCACCATCGGTGGCGGCATGGCGGTGCAACGGGCGGTGGCCGAGCAGTGGAAGGGGCTGACCGGCACCCCGCTGCTGGAGGGCTATGGCCTGACCGAGTGCTCGCCCCTGGTGAGCGTCTGCCCCTATGATCTGGTGGATTACAACGGCTCCATCGGTCTGCCGGTCTGCTCCACCGAGATCCGTCTGGTGGATGACGAGGGGAACCAGGTCACCGAACGGGGTGCCCCCGGCGAGATGCAGGTGCGCGGTCCTCAGGTGATGACCGGCTACTGGCAGCGCCCGGAGGCGACCGCCGAGGTGATGCAGGATGGCTGGCTCTGCACCGGCGACATCGCGGTATGCGACGAGCAGGGTTTCTTCAAGATCGTCGATCGCAAGAAGGACATGATCCTGGTCTCCGGCTTCAACGTCTACCCGAACGAGATAGAAGACGTGGTGGCCCTGCATCCCAAGGTGCTGGAGGTGGCCGCCGTCGGCGTACCCAACCCGGTGTCCGGCGAGCAGGTGAAGATCTTCGTGGTCAAGAAAGATGCAAAGCTGGCGGAAGAGGAGATAATTGCCCACTGCCGCAAACATCTGACTGCCTATAAGGTGCCGAAACTGGTAGAATTTCGCGACGAACTTCCCAAGACCAACGTGGGCAAGATCCTGCGCCGCGTGCTGCGCGACGAGGAGATTGCCAAGCAGTAACCGGCATGCACTGCTTTGCAGTCCAGCGCTGTCGTTATGCAAAACCGTGGGACATCCACGGTTTTTTCTTTCTGGATCCGACCAACGTGCAGGCAACGATGCAATATCAACTCATTTCACAGCAAGCCGAACTGGATCAGTATCTCGCTTCTCTGGCCGACGTTCCCCTGGCCATCGATACCGAATTCGTTCGCACCCGTACCTACTATCCCCAGCTCGGTCTGTTCCAGATCTACGATGGCAAGCAGCTTGCCCTGCTCGATCCCCTGACCCTGGATCTCTCCGGTTTGTGGCAGCGCCTCGGTCGGGCCGGACAGATTGCCATCCTGCACGCCTCCGGTGAGGATCTGGAACTCATCCAGCATCAGGCGGGTCACCTGCCCAACCAGATGCACGATACCCAGCTGGCGGCAGCCTTCCTGGGCCATGGCGTGTCGGTGGGGTTTGGCGCCCTGGTCAACGAATTCCTCGGGGTCGAGCTTGAGAAGGATCAGGCCCGTACCGACTGGCTGGCGCGCCCCCTTACCCCTCGTCAGCTGGAATATGCCGCGGCGGATGTCTTCTACCTCATGCCCCTCTACGAGAAGGTAATGGCCAGACTGCGCGAGAGCGGCAAGTTCCCCTGGTTCGAGCAGGAGTGCCAGAACCACTCCGCCCGCAAGACCCAGGGCAGCGATCCCCGTCAGGCCTACCTCGAGATAGTCAACGCCTGGCAACTGGGTCGCCGCGAGCTGGCCATCCTGCGCGAGCTGGCCGCCTGGCGCCAGCAGGAAGCGGTACGCCGGGATCTCGCCCTCAACTTCGTGGTCAAAGAGCTGCACCTGTTCAAGGTGGCGGAGCGTCGTCCCGCTTCCCTTCGGGATCTCAACGAGCTGGGCCTCTCGCCCATCGAGATCAAGATCCACGGCAAGCGGATGCTGGACATCGTCGCCGCCGCCCAGCAGAGCGACCCTGCTAGCTGGCCCGATCCCATCCGCCGTCTGGTGGACTTCCCCCAGTACAAGGCCGAGCTCAAGCGCATCAAGGCCATGGTGGAGGAGAAGGCCAAGGCCAGCAACATTCCGCCGGAGCTGGTGGCGAGCAAGAAGATCATCCACCAGTACTTCACCTGGAGCTGGCGCATGAGTGCCGAGGAGCGGGCCAGGGCGGACAAGCCCATGCTGCTGCAAGGGTGGCGTCATGAGCTGGTAGGCCACCTGCTGGCCCAGTGACGAGTACGCAGTACGAGAAGGGGAGTCCATGACTCCCCTTTTTCATGCCTGTGCGGCTGCCCCCGGGGGTTGCCGGGATCGTCGCGCCAGGGGGGTGGTCATGATGGGAAGCGAGAAGGGGTGGAGGAGGGAAATGGCGGGCACAAAGGGTGCCCCCATCAGAGTTCGTGAGCGTGGAATCCCTTGCGGTAGCGGGCTTCGCAGCGCGGGCAGCGTTGCAGGGTCGGATCCTGTTCCAGCTGTTCAGGGAGCAGCGGCTCCTCACAATCGGAGCAGAAGCCATAGAGCCCCAGATCCATCTGGCAGAGCGCCGCGTCGAGCCGCTTGAGGCGTGCCACGCTGTGTTCCACCCCGGGCAGATCGAGACGGCTGGTCAGATCAACCAGTTGATCCCGCTCGCAGCGCTCCACCTTCTGTGCCCAGTCATCTTGTCGACAGGCCTTGAGCTGACGGATCAGCTCCTCTCTTGTTTGCGCCCAGTCGGTCAGAAGGCGCTGATGCCATTCGGCCAACCGGGCTTGCGTCACTTCACACACAGCAGCCCCCAAAAACGAGTGATAAAACTCGGCCAGTATAGGGAAACCCGCGGTTTATCAAGATGACATGAGTCAAGTTAACCGTGCTTTGACGGGTTTTTCCGGCAGGTGCTGCGGCTTGCCGGTGATGACGTAGAGCACTCCCGCCACCAGACAGACGACACCCACCAGGGTACTCATGGGGGGCATGATCCCGCGCAGCATAAAGGCGTACAAGAGCCCCGCCAGAGTCTCGAACACGATGAGCGGCCCGACCAGCACGGTCGGCAGGCGCTGGCTCGCTTCGTTCCAGCATAGGGTGCCGAGCCAGGAGCAGAGGAGCCCCACTGCCCCCATCAGCAGCACGAAGCGCAGGGGCGTCGGCCCGAAGGGCAGGGGAAAGTCCGGTGCGCTCAGGGCAAGATGGCCGAGGCTGCCGAGATAGGCAATGAGCGCCACCGGCAGGGTCACCAGCCCCTGGGCGGTGGCCCAGACGGCCGGACTGCGGCCCGGGTGCTCGCGCAGCCAGCGGGCGTTGCGCAGGGGATACCAGGTCCAGCACAGCACGGCGCCCACCGCCAGGGCGAGCCCAAGCAGTTGTTCGGTGCGCGCCTCGGTGTGCCAGGTCAGCTCGGCGCTGTTGACCAGATAGAGGCCGGCCCCCATCAGCACCAGGGACGGGTAGAGCCGGGTGCGGGAGAGGCGACCGTCCCGTGCGCCATAGAGGCGGTTGGCGGCCAGGGCCGTCACCACCGGCAGGGTGCCGATAAACATGGCCGCCAGGGGCGAGCCGATGCGCAAGATGGCCCCCGACAGGCAGAAGTAGTAGAGGAGGTTCCCCACCAGAGTGAGGGTGAGGGCCTCTCGCCAGTCGCTGGTCGAGAGGGCCGCCAGGTGTTTGCGGGCCTGCCAGGCGAGCGGCAGCACGATGAGGCCGAAGGCGAGGTAGCGGCCGCTCGCGAGCAGGGCGGGGGGATAGCCGTCCACCAAGAGGGGGGCGACGAAGATGAGCCCCCACATCAGGCCGGCCAGCAGGGCAAACAGGACTCCGATCAACATGTTTCATATCCGCTAAAGAAGAAGGAGGCCAGCCTAGCAGGGGGGAAGGGGGGCGTATTGAACCAGATTGCGCTTTAGCGGCCAGCCTGCACCTGTTTCTGGTAGCGGACCGGGGTGGTGCCATAGCGGCGCAGGAAGGCACGGTTGAGGTGGGACTGATCGGCCAGACCACAGGCAGCGGCCACCTCGGCAGCGGGCAGGCCGGCGGCCAGCCACCCCTTGGCGCGCTGCAGGCGGATGGCCATCAACATCTGCTGGGGGGTGACGTGAAAGCGGGCCTTGAAGCTGCGCTGGAAGTGGTAGGGGCTGAGGTTTACCGCTCCAGCCAGCTCGGCCAGGGTTATGGGGCGGGCGAAATAGGCCTGCATATAGTCGATGGCGCGGCCCAGAGGGTGGGCCGCTTCGCGCGGGGCCGCCAGGGCCCGGGCATGGGGGCGCAAGGTCTCGCACACCCTTAGCAGCAGGCCGTCGGCGGCGAGCTCGCTGTCACAGTGCCAGAGGGCATCCAGGGTCGCCTGCAGGACGGGGGCAGTGCGCGGATCGCTTCGCACGGCATCGGTGAAATACCAGTCGCGCTCGCCGCTGATGGCCTCGAGCCGATCGGCGGGCAGGTAGAGCATGCGATAGCGCCACCCTTGCTCGCAGGCTGACTCGCCCGTGTGCAGCTCATCGGGGTTCATCAGCACCAGACTGCCGGGACCGGCCAGGAGCTGGCTGCCGCGATAGCGAAAGCGCTCGGCACCGCACTCGATGACACCGAGGCCAAACCCCTCGTGACTATGGGGATCGAAGATGTGGTGCTGGATGTGGGCGCGATAGAGCTCGGTCGCAGGCTGCCCCGGCAGGGCGCGAAAATCGGCCCTGTCGTGCTGATGGGTAAAGTTGACCGGCACTCCCTGCATCCTGACCTCCTGTCAATGAGCCTTCATCATAGGGCGCCGCGGGGCGGCGGCCAAGTCTAGGCCTGTGAGGCGCACTCGCGCTCGAGGGCGGAGCGGATCTCCTCTGCGGTCTTGATGGTGCGGATGCGACGAAACAGCTCGTCGGCCTGGGGGTATTCCCGCACTATGTAGGAGAACCACTGCTTGATGCGACTCGGGTAGTAGTCGGCCTTGTCGCTCGCCAGATCCTGCTCGGTGTAGGTCACCATCAGTTGCAGTACCTCGGCCCAGCTCATGTGGGCACACCCCGTCTTCATCACGTTGGCCAAGTTGGGGAGGGAGATGGCGCCCCGGCCCACCATAAGGGCATCGCAACCGGACACCCGGGCACAGGTCAGGGCATCGGCATGGTTCCAGATCTCGCCGTTGGCGGTGACGGGGATGGGCAGGGCGCGGCGGATGGCGTCCACGTACTCCCAGTGTGCCGGCGCCTTGTAGCCTTCGCGCTTGGTGCGGGCATGCACCGCCAGCTCGTTGGCGCCCCCCTGATAGACGGCCTGGGCGTTGTCCAGATAGAGATCCTTGTCATCGTATCCCAGGCGGATCTTGGCGCTCACCGGCAGGTGGGCAGGCACGGCCTCCCGCACCGCCTTGACGATGCGATAGACGGTCTCGGGTTCCTTGAGCAGCACGGCGCCCCCCTTGCTCTTGTTGACCGTGGGGGCAGGGCAGCCGAAGTTGAGATCGACCCCGGGAGAGCCGAGCTCGATGGCCCGGATGGCATTTTCTGCCAGCCACTCCGGATGTTGTCCCAGCAGTTGCACCCGTACCGGGGTCCCTGCACGGGTCTTGCCATCCTGTTTCAGCTCGGGGCAGAGGCGATGGAAGACCTTGGCGGGCAGCAGTTGATCGACCACCCGGATGAATTCACTGACGCAGAGGTCGTAATCATTGACGGAGGTGAGGACCTCCCGCATCAGGTGATCCAGCACCCCCTGCATGGGGGCCAAAATAACGCGCATAGCTGCTTCCGAAGACAAGGGGAGAAAAAAGAGCGCAGATTGTAGTGGCAATGGCCGGGATTGTCAGCCGTCTGCCCACTCGATGGCCCCCATCGACGGCCGCCGACTGGGCCAGGCTGTCAGCTTCCGGGCCAACTCTGTTAGGCTAAAGGCAGAGATACATGCAGAGGAGTACCCATGAAACGCTGGTGTCTGATGGCCCTGGGCTGGCTTGCCTTCACCACCGGGATAGTCGGGATAGTCCTGCCCCTGCTGCCGACTACTCCTTTCATGTTGCTGGCGGCGGCGCTGTTTGCGCGCTCCTCCCCCCGCTTTCATGGCTGGTTGCTGGCGCATCCCTGGTTTGGCCCCCCCATCCTCGACTGGCAGCAGTATCGCGGCATTCGCCGTCACGCCAGACGCCGCGCCATCATCTTCATCCTGATCTCGTTTTCGGTATCGCTGCTGGTGGTGCCATTGCCCTGGGTGAGGTGGCTGCTGGTTGTCATAATGGTGATCCTGCTCACCTGGTTGATGCGTCTGCCGGTGCTGGAGCCGGTTGCAATGAAGAAGTGAAATCCCTAAGCTATCGCGGCAATAATGCTATGGAGTTGGCTCGTCATTTTTGCGTGACGGGCCTTTTTATTGCCCCCAGGCGGAGACCCCGTGCGCCGCCATGGCAGGGCTCAAAAAATAAGCGGTCAAATAATGAATCCGGAAACCCTGAAGTTTATCGAAGCGAGCATCAAGACCATTCCCGACTATCCGAAGCCGGGCATTCTGTTTCGCGACATCACCAGCCTGATCGAGAATGCCGAGGCCTTCAAGGCCACCATCGATCTGCTGGCCGATCATTACCGTGATCAAGGCATCACCAAGATTGTCGGCACCGAGGCCCGTGGCTTCATCTTCGGCGCCCCGGTTGCCTACGCCATGGGGCTGGGGTTCGTGCCGGTGCGCAAGCCGGGCAAGCTGCCCCGCGCCGTCATCGAGGAGTCCTACGCCCTGGAGTACGGCACCGACACCCTGCAACTGCACACCGATGCCATCGTGCCCGGTGACAAGGTGCTGGTGGTGGACGATCTGCTGGCCACCGGCGGCACCGTCGATGCCACCGTCAAGCTCATCCGCCGCGCCGGCGGTGAGGTAGCGGATGCTGCCTTCATCATCTCCCTGCCGTCCCTGGGCGGTGATGCCCGCCTGACCGCCGCCGGCGTCAAGGTGGTCTCTCTGGTGGAACTCGCGGGGGCGTAAATCGCCCCTTCGCGCGGCAGGCCTCGTCACCCTGCTTTCTGCCGCAAACCGGTGCCTGAACGGGCACCGGTTTGAAATTCAAGCGATCCCTCCCAAGGCGGCGCATCCCCCATACAGCCAGCCCTCCATTTGTGTTAGCATCCAGCCTCAATGCCTCGTTTCCCAGCATCGAGATCTATGAGCTATCAGGTTTTGGCGCGCAAATGGCGCCCCCATACGTTTGAACAAGTGGTCGGCCAGCAACATGTGCTGACTGCCCTGACCAATGCCCTGGATCAGGGACGGCTTCACCATGCCTACCTGCTGAGCGGGACCCGCGGGGTGGGCAAGACCACCATCGCCCGCATTCTGGCCAAGAGTCTCAACTGCGAGCAGGGGATCAGCAGCCATCCGTGCGGTGTGTGCGATACCTGCCGCGAGATCGATCAGGGCAATTTCGTCGATCTGCTGGAAATCGATGCGGCGTCCCGCACCAAGGTGGAAGACACCCGCGAACTGCTCGACAACGTGCAGTACCGTCCGGCCCGTGGTCGTTTCAAGGTGTACCTCATCGATGAAGTGCACATGCTGTCGCGCCACAGCTTCAATGCGCTGCTCAAAACCCTGGAAGAGCCGCCCCCCTATGTGAAATTCCTGCTGGCCACCACGGATCCGCAGAAGCTCCCCATCACCATCCTCTCGCGCTGCCTACAGTTTCATCTCAAGAGTCTGGATCAGACCCAGATTGCCAGGCAGCTCGAATGGGTACTGGACCAGGAGGGTCAACCCTTCGAGCCTCGCGCCCTGCTGGCCCTGGCCAAGGCGGCTGACGGCAGCATGCGCGATGCCCTGAGCCTCACCGATCAGGCGTTGGCCCACGGCAACGGTAGCGTGCGCCTGGAGAGCGTGCTCACCATGCTGGGGACCCTCGATCATCACCACCTGCACCAGTTGTTGGAGGCAGTGCTGCGCCAGGATGCCCCGGCCACCATGGCCAAGATCACCGAGATTGCTACCCTGGGGCCGGATTTCGACCAGCTCCACGCCGAGCTGGAAGCCTTGCTCCACCGGGTGGCCATGGCGCAACTGCTGCCTGCGAGCGTGCAGGAGCAGGGGGCGGATGCCGATGCCTTGCTGCAGCTCGCCGGAGCCATGAGCCCGGAAGAGGTACAGCTCTGCTATCAAATCGTGCTGGGGGGGCGCAAGGATCTGCCCTGGGCCCCGGACGGGCGCACCGCACTAGAAATGACCTGTCTGCGGATGCTGGCCTTCTCGCCCCGGCGCGAGGTGGTCCATCCCGCCAACCTGGCGGCCCAGCCTCTCATGACAGGGCACACCGGCGTGATGGCGGCTGCGAGGGAAAACGCGCCGCTCCTGCCGGGAAAGCCCCAGGGGGCTGAGCCGGCCCCGGCTGCCAGCGCAGCACCACAGGCTCCCGCCGCGCCAGCATCGGTCCTTGCGGCCGAGCACGTCGCCCCCGCACCCAAGGCGGAAGAGGGCGCAGTGCTGGATCCGCTCTTTGCCGAGCAGGATGAGCTGCTGCGCGAGGCCGAACGGATGGGCTACGAGGCCGCGGTGCCCGCCAGTCCGCCTGCAGAGCCTGCCTCTGCGCCGTTGGCGGCGGATGACACCGGGCTGACGCAGCAGGTTGAGGTCCAAGGGGAAGACGTCGCCATCTCTTCGACCTCCAGCATGCAGAGCCTGCTTGGCAAGCGCAATCTGCTGCGAAGCCGCCTGCGTGGCGAGCAGAGTGCAAACGCCGCGCCTGCCCGGGTCACTCCCGTCAAACCGGTGGCCGCGACCAAACCGGCCCCGATGCCTGCCGTCGCGACTTCGCCCCAGGCCGAGGTGCAACCAGCGGCGCGGCCCGAGATACCGGGGCAGGGACTTGCCTTGCAAACAGGGTATGACGACCTGCCTCCTCTCGATGCCTATGAAGAGGGGGCCAGTGACTACGAAGAGTATCTGAATCAGGGGTTTGACGAGGGGTTTGCCAGTGCCCCGTTGCCCACGCGGGCAGTGACTTCCGCCCAGCCAGCTCCCGCCACCATGGCACCTCCTTCGCAGGAGGATCTGCCGCCCTGGGATCTGGGCGCTGACGCCGGCAGCGCGGATGCGGCGGCACCTGTGGTTGCCGCTATGGTGCCTGCCGCGCCTCCAGTGGCTGCCAGCGAACCTCAGCCCGCCATTGCGTTGATGGAGACCATCGACTGGGATGCGCTGGAGAGCGACGCCCAGCCCGAGGAGGAGGGGGAGGTCGCCCGTCTGATCCCCTCGTCCTTGCTGGTCAATTGCGGGGACGCCTGGGCCGAGCTCATCGCCCGCACCGGGGTGGGGGGTCGGCTGCGTCAACTGGCCATCAACGCGGTGATGACCCGGGAAGGCAATCGGGTCTCCCTGATGCTCAAACCCGAGCAGCGCCATCTGGTGAGCGACAAGGCCCGCGCCGATCTGGCCGAGATCATCGGTCCCGAGCTGGGCGGCCCGGTTCACATCGATGTGACCCTGGGCTCGGATCCCGCGCGGGAGACGCCGCTCGAGATAGAGCATCGTCTCTATCTCGGGGTGCGTGAACAGGTGAGCCGGGATCTGGCGGCGGATCCCAACGTACAATTCTTGCAGCAGCGTTTCGGCGCCGTGCTCCATCCCGAGAGCATCGAACCACTGAGTCGCTGAATTGCGGTGAAAAAACCGTGCCGGGGTTTGTCCCCGGTTGAAAAGACTTTTGGCTGCCCCCACTTAGGGCAGATGAACCCACAGCCCGGCGCTGGATGCCGGATTTCAAGACGAGAGACGATCTATGTTTGGTAAAGGTGGAATGGGTAACCTGATGAAACAGGCCCAACAGATGCAAGAGCGCATGCAGAAGATGCAAGAGCAGCTGGCCCAGATGGAAGTGGTCGGCGAGGCGGGCGCAGGCATGGTCAAGGTGACCATGGCCGGCAGCCACAGCGTGCGTCGTATCGAGATCGATCCCAGCCTGATGGAAGATGACAAGGAGATGCTGGAAGATCTGGTCGCCGCCGCCGTCAATGACGCCGTGCGCCGCGTGGAAGAGCAGAACAAGGCCAAGATGGGCGAGCTGACCGGCGGCATGCAACTGCCCCCGGGCTTCAAAATGCCCTTCTGAGGATCCTGCCCGTATCCGTTTCCCCTCCTCTGAGAAGGGGAAAAATGAAAAGGCCAGAGCCAAGCTCTGGCCTTTTGCATGTCAGCACACCCGGGAACGGCCATGCACAGATCATGGCGGGAGCTGTGTACTTGCCTGCCCCAGGGGGGAGAAGCCCTCGACCAGATGATCGATGAGGGCGCGGATGGCAGGCAGCAGACCGCGGCGTGAGGGGAAGACCGCGTGGATCACCTCCTGGCGCGGTGCCCAGTCGGGGAGCAAGCGCACCAGCCGGCCATCGGCCAGGGGCTCATTCATCATCATGGTGGGCAGTTGCACGACCCCGAGCCCGTCGATCGCCCCCTGACGCAATGTCTGCATGTCGGTGGTGGCAAAGCGGGGGCTGTGGTGCTGTTTGACCCGGGCCCCATCGGGGCCCAGCAGGGTCCAGTGATGGCCTTCCAGGCTGGCGCTATGACCGAGGCTCGGCCATGACAGCAGATCTGCGGGGGCCCGGGGCATGCCGAGTGACGCGACAAGGGCCGGGCTTGCCACCAGACACTGGGTCGCATAACCCAGCACCCGCATGGCGAGATCGCTGTCCTCCAGGGGCAGTGGTCGCACCCTGAGCGCCATGTCCAACCCCTCCGCGACCAGATCCACCGCCCGGTTGACCCCGACGAGCTGCACCTTGACGCTGGGATGGGCCAGGGCGAAGGAGACCAGCATCCTCCCTACGTGGGCGTGCAGAAGATCGATGGGGCAGGCGATGCGAACCAGACCGCAAGGCTCGCTCTGGGTCGCGGCGATGAGATCCTGCGCCGCATCGGCTTCCACCAGCATGGCCCGGCAACGGGTGTAATAAGCCTGCCCGAGTTCGGTGACGGTGAAGCTGCGGGTGGAACGCTGGATAAGGCGCACTCCGAGTCGCTCTTCCAGCATGGCGATGCGGCGGCTGAGCCGCGATTTGGGCATGCCGAGGGCCCTGCCGGCCTGGGCAAAGCCCCCGTGATCCACCACCTGGACATAGAAATAGAGGTCGTTGAGATCCTGTTGCATGGGGTTATCGTTCACAAAATAGGACACTGATGGCCAATTTTACGTCTACCGGACGCAGCGTTCCAGACTCACAATGCGAGCAACGACACATCCCGTGACGATCACCCAGGAGAGCATCATGAAAAGAGTCATCGGTATTTACAGCGCCCCTCGACAACACTGGGTCGGTGACGGATTCCCGGTTCGCTCGCTGTTCTCGTATCAGACCCATGGCCGCGCCTTGAGCCCCTTCCTGCTGCTGGACAGGGCGGGTCCGGCACATTTCGAGCCCGCCGATCATGCCAGGGGAGTGGGGGAGCACCCGCACCGTGGTTTTGAGACGGTCACCATCGTCTATGAAGGGGAGGTCGCCCATCGCGACTCGACCGGCCAGGGGGGGATCATCGGTCCGGGAGACGTGCAGTGGATGACGGCCGCCGCCGGCATCATGCACGACGAGTTCCACTCCCAGGGGTTCACCCGTCGTGGTGGCACCCTCGACATGGTGCAGCTGTGGGTCAACCTGCCCGCCAAACACAAGATGTCGACGCCCGGTTATCAGGGCATCACCAGCGACACCATCCCGCAACTGAGCCTCAAGGAGGGCGATGTGCGGGTGCGCATCATCGCCGGGAACGATGCCGGGTTGCAACAAGGCGAGGTAGAGGGGCCCGCCCGAACCTTCTCGCCCATGAACATCTGGGATCTGCGGCTCAAAGGCGGGGCCAGCGTGGTGCTGCCGGCGGTAGCGGGATGGAACAGCGCCTTGGTGGTGCTCAAGGGCTCTCTCTTGATCAACGGTCAGGAGCGCGCGGGCGAAGCACAACTGGTGCTGCTCGATCCCAACGGTGAGGAGTTCATGCTGGAGGCGGAAGGCGAGGCCAGCTTGTTGCTGCTGAGTGGCGAGCCCATCGATGAACCCATCGTGGGTTATGGCCCCTTTGTCATGAACAGCGAGGCAGAGATCCATCAGGCGATAGATGATTTCAACAGCGGCCGGTTCGCCGTCATCGCCCCCTGAGACAATCCCGATAAAAACAAAGCGCCTGATGGCGCTTTGTTTTTTTATGAGCCCTGGTCAACCGAGCCAGCCGAGGGCCAGCGCCAGCCTGCCGCACAAGGCGGCTAGCAGGATGCCAAGCAGGGTGCGCAGCAGCCAGATCACCACCAGCTGTCCCACGCTCACCGGGATCCGGGTGGCCAGGATGCAGGGGATGGAGGCAGAGAAGAAGAGCACCGAGCTGACCGAAACCACGGCCGCGACATAGCGCACCAGCAGGTCGGCATCCTTGAGCAGGATGGCGGGCAGGAACATCTCGGCCAGACCGGCAGAGAGGGCCTTGGCGGTGGCGAGCGGTTCGCCGAGATCCAGCAGCCAGGTCAGTGGCCAGAGCAGCCAGCCCAGCAGATCGAACAGGGGAGTGTGCTTTGCCAGCAGCAGGCCCAGCAGACCGATGGACAGTATGGTGGGCACCACGGCAGCGGCCATGTGAAGACCGTCCCTGAGGTTGTCCTTCAATTGCCGCAGCAGTGGATCTGCCTGGTGGGACTGGGTCAGGCCGCAGGTGAGGGCCGCCTGCCAGCGGCTCATGCCAGCCGGTAGCGGCTCGTCGGTCTCCCCATGGT
>NZ_CAWMFQ010000180.1:55254-75243 GCF_963866995.1 Aeromonas sp. ZOR0002
GGCTGATGGGAGGAACGCGCGCCAGGATGGCGGTGATGACGAAAGTGATCACCAGGGTGGACCAGAAGTAGAAGTTCCAGTGTCCCATCAGGTTGAGGGTCTTGGCCACGATGATCATGAAGGCGGCCGAGACGGTGGAGAAGCCGGTGGCGATGATGACGGCTTCTCGCACCGTGTACTTGCCTGCGAGGAAGACCCGGTTGGTGATGAGCAGGCCCACCGAGTAGCTGCCGACGAAAGAGGCGACCGCATCGATGGCGGAGTGACCCGGCGTGCGCCACAGGGGGCGCATCACGGGTTGCATCAGCACCCCGATGAATTCCAGCAGGCCGAAACCGAGCAGGAAGGTCAGGGCCATGGCGCCGATAGGCACGATGAGACCCACAGACATGGCCAGTTTATCGAACAGGAAGGGGAGGCGATCCGGGGTCATCAACCAGGCAGGGCCCCAGTCTGTAACATACAAAATGGCCAGGGCCAGCCCGAGCAGCTTGAACAGGCTCAATACCCTGTCGATGGGACGGGCGCGCCAGCGGCCATCCAGCAAGGGGGTGATGGCGCCATAGGCGATGAGCAAGAGAATGAGGGTCAGGGCAAGAGGGCGCTGGGCAATCAGGAAGCCAGCCAGGTGATCCACCACTATGGTGCTGCGCCCGCCAAGCTCGAAGGGCACGAAAAAGATGGCGATGCCAAGCAGGCTGGCCAACAGCAACTTGATGCCTGCCCCTGATCCTGCCGGTGCAGTGAGCGTGTGTTCAGGTTCCATTTTCTCTCCTTGTGATCCGCATGGTTCAATTCCGTTGAGGGGATGATTTGTATATACAATATCGTCCAGTGCTCAAAATGGAAACACCAAAGTCACCAAAATGCAACATGTGAATCGGTGTGGATGCAGATGACCCCAAGGTTGAAAAGCGTGATCTTGGGGGGAAGAGGGGCCGGGATGGCGAGTGGGTGGTGAGGCATCAAGAGGCAAAACAGGGAGGAAAGCGACCAGCGCCAGGAAAAACATGAGCGGCTATTTACCCTTTCTGGTCATATTCATTCATGGGCCTATATTCATGACTATTTATGAATAAATCATAAACCCTTTGTTCATTTGACTACTTTTCGGCTATCCCATTGCAGAGTAAGATGCCTCTTCAATAAAAATAAGAATTAGGAGTTCGGGTGTGAAGGCATTAGAGAAAGAAAGGATATCGCCCTATATCAGCCAGTTATACGAGTGCGGTATTAATGATTCTGACATTAAGCTCGTCGTGGACCAATTTCGCGCCGACGTTTCCTGCAGTTCATCCCTGTTTTTATTGCGGGATGATGACAAGAGCGACGGAATAAAGCTTTTTTCCAGCGGTCTGACCGAGGCACAGCAGCAGTTTTACCTGCAACATCATCGCCAGGATGTGTGGTTCAACCATTATCTGGATAAAGGGTGCAAGGGGATCGTCAGCGCCAACAGCATTTCAAGCTCGGTGGGCCTGCTGGCAAGTTTCGGCGCCCAATTCGCCGCCGGCGGCGTCTGCCAAGTCAAAGGGCGTGGGCTGAGCAGCCTGTGCAGTTACCGTGGTGCAGCGCAAGATGATTTCAGCAGTCGCGACCTCACCTCGCTCTCCGAAATCTATTCCGGACTGGCGGCCTGGAGCCACCATTATTGGAACCTGCTGGCCCTGGAAACCCAGAACTATCAGTTGCAACAGCTGGTGAAAAACCATAATAAGCCCAGCGCCATCATAGACGACAAGGGGCATATTCATTATTCCAATGTGGCCTTCAACCGTATCGCCGATGAAAATGTGGAATTGCGGGCCATCAATGGCATTTTCTCTTTGCAGAATAAGGAGCAGCAACGTCAGCTCAAGGAGATCCTCAATGGCTTTGCCTATTTGCTGCCCGGCGCCAGCGCCTATATGTCCATTCCCCGTCAGCCTAACCTGCGCCCGCTGCTGGTCCAATGCACCCTGATGAGCGGACTCAGCCGCTTTGAACGCTATGTGGAAGTGGTGCTGCGTGACCCCGAGCACGCCTTCAACCCCGACATCGAAGCGCTGGCCAGCCTCTATCCCCTCACGATTGGTGAGAAGGAGTTGCTGGTGCTGATGAGCAAGGGTTACAGCAGCAACGACATCGCGGAGCTGCGCGGTGTCAAGGTGGAAACCGTGCGCTCCACCCTGAAAGGGGTGTTCAAGAAGACCGACTGCCACAGCCAGAACGAGCTCTTGCTCTTGCTGCAATCCATCTCCTGATCCACGCGGACTATGCTTGGAGTGAGCCGGACATAGTGCCCGGCTCTTGCCTCCCCTCGGGAGGCTCGTTGGGGGAAAGCGTCATGGAATCACTCAAGGCAAAGGACTACATGCAGACCAAGCCCATCACCTTCAGCGCAGAGATGATGGTACAGGCGGCGGTGGAAAAATTTCTCAACAGTCATCAGTTGGGCGGCCCCGTAGTGGACAGCCAGGGACATCTGATTGGCTGGGTCTCCGAGCAGGATTGCATCGCCGTCATGTTGAAAGAGGCCTACCACTGTGAACAGGTGGCCCAGGTCAGGGATGTGATGCGCAAGGAGGTGCTGGCAGTCGGCCCCGACACCAGCATCCTGGATCTGGCGGAGATGATGATGGGTCAAAAGCCCAAGATCTATCCTGTGGTTGAGGAGGGGCGCCTGCTCGGGGTCATCAACCGCCACAATGTGATGCAGGCCATCCACGCCCAGCTTGGCACCTGTTTCGTGCATCAGGCCAGAGTCTGAACGGTGTTGTCTGGTTGTTTTCAAAGAGCAGGCTCCGGCCTGCTCTTTTCATCCGTGACGGTCATGACGCCTCCGGCTTGATGTGCTGGCGCGGCGCTTTAAGGCTTGCACCGCCCAGCCTCGCTCTTTAGGATCTCCTCCAGCTATCGATATGGCCCTTGATGGGCACTCTTTTAAGGAATTCGTACCTTGTCTCTCTCTATCGAGGCGCTGCGCCGCCGTCTTACCGCCTGCATGAATCTCGACGCCCGCCGTCTCTCCAGTCGACTGCACGGGGTCAAGAAGCTGCCGGAAGCCAAGCAGGCTGCCGTGCTCGAGACCATCGCCGCTGACCTGGATGTGGCACAGGCGCGCTATCAGTCCCGTCTGGCGGGCGTGCCCAAGGTCACCTATCCGGACAATCTGCCAGTCAGCCAGAAGCAGGGGGAGATCGCCAAAGCCATTGAAGAGCATCAAGTGGTGATCATCGCCGGCGAAACCGGTTCGGGCAAAACCACCCAGATCCCCAAGATCTGTCTGGCGCTCGGGCGTGGGGTCAAGGGCTTCATCGGCCACACCCAGCCGCGCCGTCTGGCGGCCCGTACCGTCGCAGCCCGCATCGCCGAGGAGATGGAGTCCGAACTCGGCCACTACGTGGGTTACAAGGTGCGCTTTACCGATCAGGTGAGCGAGCAGACCCACATCAAGCTGATGACCGACGGTATCCTGCTGGCGGAGATCCAGAACGACCGGATGCTGACCCAGTACGACACCATCATCATCGATGAGGCCCACGAGCGCAGCCTCAACATCGACTTCATCCTGGGCTATCTCAAGCAACTGTTGCCCAAGCGCCCCGATCTCAAGGTGATCATCACCTCGGCCACTATCGACCCCCAGCGCTTCTCCCGCCATTTCAACAAGGCGCCGGTGATCGAGGTCTCTGGCCGCACCTACCCGGTGGAGGTGCGCTACCGCCCGCTCGTCAGTGATAAAAGCGAAGGGCTGGAGGAGCGCGACGAACTGCAGGGGATCTTCGATGCGGTGGAAGAGCTGGCACGCGAGGGGCTCGGGGACATCCTCATCTTCATGAACGGCGAGCGGGAGATCCGCGATACCGCCGATGCCCTGCGCAAGCTCAACCTGCGCGATACCGAGGTACTGCCGCTCTACGCCCGCCTCTCCAATGCCGAGCAGAACAAGGTGTTCCAGCAACATGCCGGGCGGCGCATCGTGCTCGCCACCAACGTGGCGGAGACCTCGCTGACGGTGCCGGGCATTCGTTACGTCATCGACCCGGGCACCGCCCGCATCAGCCGCTACTCCTGGCGTACCAAGGTGCAGCGCCTGCCCATCGAGCCGGTCTCCCAGGCCAGCGCCAACCAGCGCAAAGGGCGCTGCGGTCGGGTGGCGGATGGTATCTGTATCCGCCTCTACTCGGAGGAGGATTTCAATAGCCGTCCCGCCTTTACCGACCCCGAGATCCTGCGCACCAACCTGGCATCGGTCATCCTGCAGATGCTGGCGCTTGGCCTTGGCAACATGGAGGCCTTCCCCTTCGTCGAGCCGCCTGAGTCGCGCCATATCAAGGATGGTCTGACCCTCTTGAAAGAGCTGGAGGCGGTGCGCGAGCTGCCCGCCACGGGCGATCGCGAAGCCAAACTGCAGCTGACCGAGACCGGTCGCCAGCTCTCGCGTATCCCCCTTGATCCGCGTCTGGCGAAGATGGTGATCAGCGCAGCGCAAACTGGCTGCCTGAGCGAGGTGATGGTGATCACCGCCGCCCTCAGCATTCAGGATCCCCGCGAGCGGCCCATGGAGAAAAAGCAGGCCGCCGACGAGCAGCACAGACGCTTTGAAGACAAGGACTCCGACTTCCTCGCCTTCGTCAATCTGTGGAATTACCTGAAAGAGCAGCAGGATGCCCTTGGCAGCAACCCGTTTCGCCGCATGTGCCAGAAGGAGTTTCTCTCCTACCTGCGGGTGCGCGAGTGGCAGGACATTCACTTCCAGCTGCGTCAGACGGTCAAGGAGCTGGGTTTTAAAGCAAACCAGGAACCGGCAGACTTCAAGACGGTGCACTGTGCGCTCTTGACCGGTCTTTTGAGCCATATCGGCAACAAGGATTTGGAAAAGCCCGAATTCCTCGGGGCCCGCAACGGCCGTTTCCACCTGTTCCCGGCCTCCGGTCTGTTCAAGAAGCCGCCCAAGTGGGTGATGGCCGCCGAGCTGGTGGAGACCTCGCGCCTCTATGCCCGCATCAACGCCAAGATTGAACCGGAGTGGGTGGAGCCGCTGGCGGGGCACCTCATCAAGCTACACCACAGCGACCCCCACTGGTCGAAGAAAAATGGCGCCGTGATGGCCAAGGAGAAGGTGACGCTTTATGGCCTGACTCTGGTCAACGAGCGCACCATCAACTTCAGCCGCATCGATCCGGCGCTGTGCCGCGAGCTGTTTATCCGCCGTGCGCTGGTGGAGGGGGATTTCGAGACCCGCCACCGTTTCTTCAGCGATAACCGCAAGCTCCTGGCCGAGGTAGAGGTGCTGGAGCACAAATCCCGTCGGCGCGATATTCTGGTGGATGATGAGGACTTGTTCCGCTTCTACGATGCCCGTTTGCCGGAAGATGTGATTTCCGCCCGCCACTTCGACAAGTGGTGGAAGGAGGCGCAAAAGCAGGATCCCGAGCTGCTCAACTTCGAAAAAGAGATGTTGATGAAGGGGGATGCCGCCCACATCAGCGATCTCGACTACCCCAACTTCTGGCAGCAGGGGCGCCTCAAGCTCAAGCTGACCTATCAGTTCGAGCCGGGGGAGGCGGCGGATGGCGTGACCCTGCATATCCCGCTGCCGCTCCTGAATCAGGTGGAGGTGAAGGGGTTCGAGTGGCTGATCCCGGGGCTGCGTCACGAGCTGTTGGTGGCCCTTATCAAGTCGATGCCAAAGCCGATGCGCAAGAACTTCGTGCCTGCGCCGAACTATGCCGATGCGCTGCTCGCCAGCATCAACCCCGAGCAGGGGCCGCTCTTGGACGAGATGGAGCGCCAGCTGCGCCGCATGACTGGCGTGACCGTGCCCCGTGAATCCTGGGATTGGGCTGCGGTGCCCGATCACCTGAAACTCACTTTCCGTGTGGTGGACGACAAGCACAAGAAGGTGGCGGAAGGCAAGGATCTGGAGGCATTGAAAGAGTCCCTGCGTGGCAAGGTGCAGGAGACCCTGTCGCAAGTGGCGGACGATGACATCGAGCAGTCTGGCCTCACCCTGTGGAGCTTTGGCGAGCTGCCCCAGGAGTACAGTCAGAAGCGGGGCGGCTTCGAGGTGAAAGCCTATCCGGCGTTGGTTGATCAGAAGGATTCGGTCGCCATCCAGCTGGTGGAAAGCCCTGTGGTGCAGCAGCAGCTGATGTGGGCTGGCCAGCGTCGGCTGGTGCTGCTCAACGTGCCATCTCCCATCAAGTACCTGCAGGAAAAGCTGCCCAACAAGGCCAAGCTGGGGCTCTATTTCAACCCGTTTGGCAAGGTGGCCGAGCTGATTGACGACTGCATCGCCTGTGGCTGTGACAAGCTGATTGAGCAGCACGGCGGCATGGCGTGGGACGAAGCCGGTTTCGAGGCGCTCAAGGAGTTTGTCCGCGCCGAGCTCAACGATGCGGTGGTGGAGGTTGCCAAACAGGTGGAAGCCGTGCTGACCCTCTCCCATGAGATCAAGAAACGGCTCAAGGGCAAGATGCAGCTCGACACCGCCTTTGCCATGTCGGACATCCAGCAGCAGCTCGGCAACCTCATCCACAAGGGCTTTGTCACCGAGACCGGCTGGCAACGGCTGCCTGACTTGCTGCGCTACCTGCGGGCCATCGAGCGGCGCCTCGAGAAGCTGGCCATCGATCCCAACCGGGATCGGGTCTACATGCTCAAGGTGCACAGCGTGGAGTCGGAGTACAAGGCACTGCTCGCCAAGATCCCCAAATCCCAGCTTATTCCCACCGAGGTGGCCAATATTCGCTGGATGATCGAGGAGCTGAGAGTCTCCTTCTTCGCCCAGCAACTGGGGACGCCATACCCCATCTCGGATAAACGGGTGCAGAGCGCCATTGCCCAGTGCTAAGCTGCTATCTATCTGTTTTCTGAGCCATAGTGTGAAAGCAACGGGACGCCAAAGGGAAGGGAGGCCGTCATATGCTGGGGATCTGGTTGGGGGTGGCACTGGTCAACATCAGCGGGTATCAACCCATTGCGGAACAAACCTGGGTGCAGCTCAACCCGGAGTACTATCCGGTGCAGCACCCCGTGCCGCCCATTTTTGCGGCCTGGCGGGGCAATCAGTTTCCCCCTCTTGAACAGAGAAAGAAGAACGGCCGCTGGCAGATCCTCTTTCCTGCCCGGCTGGTGCCCCCCTTCGATCTGTTCGAAGGGGAGGCCCAGCTCTCCAAGGCTTACCTGGCCAGGCTAAAGCGCATCGATGAGATGGCCTATGGCATGGCTCCCCACCAATCAGTACCGCACACCGCCTCCTCGGCCCCCTCGTTCGAAGTCCCGGGCGCAGTCGCCTTTGTCGCCGAGTTCTCCCTGCCCCGGGAGAGGAAGGCGCGGATGCCTCTGGAGGAGCCCTTGCTCGCACGGCTGGGGGGGCAGGGAGTCCCCACCCAGGCTTTGGCAAGACAGGGGGATGCTCAGCCCATGGCCGCCACAGGGTCTGCCCCTGAGCCGACGACCCTGACTCTTTCCGCCACGGCGGCAGGGGAGGCATCGCGGGTTTGTCATCAGGTGGCGGCGGGAGAGACCCTGTGGCGTATCGCAAGCCAGCTTCAGTCAAAAGAGGCCGGCGGTTCGGATACTTACAGCTATCTGCTGGCGCTGGTACAGGAAAATCGTGACAGGATGGTCAAAGGGATCCGGGTGCAGGCCGGGCTGCGCCTCTATTGCCCCACAGCGCAGACTCTGGCGCAATTCGATGCCCTGAGCCCGGCCCAGCGACAGCAGCAGTTTGCCCGTCTGGAGCAGGGGCGTTAGGGGATGGCGAGAGGCGTGGTGGAGTGCCTCTTGGCCAAAGAGGAGTGACGCGGGTTCTTTCCTTGTATCCCCTCCGGGCCCGTGCTAGTATTCGCGCTCGTTTTGCGAGGTGCTGACCGGTCGCAGTCAACACCATACATTCATCTTAAAAGAGATAATCACTATGTCTTTCGTATTCCAAGCTGAAGTCCGTTCTGACCTGGGGAAAGGTGCGAGCCGCCGCCTGCGTCATGCTGACCTGGTTCCTGCCATCGTTTACGGTGCAGGCAAAGAAGCCGTGTCCGTTACCCTGGACCACAAAAAGTTGATCCTGGCCCAAGAGAAGCCGGAGTTCTACTCCTCCGAGCTGACCCTGGTCATCAACGGTGAAGAAGTCAAAGTGAACGTGAAGGCTATCCAGCGTCACCCGGTTCGCTACAAGCTGGTTCACCTGGATTTCGTTCGCGTCTAATCGACAACGAACTTTCCTGTGAAGAGGCCACCCAATCGGGTGGCCTCTTTGTTTTTACAGCATTTTTTCCGGGAAAATAAAATACTCAAACAGCACTATTGGTCTTTACTTGTAGGCATGATTGACAGCAGGACACGTGTTGTGGTGCTCTGATGTTCAAGAAGTACTCGGACAAGTCCATTTTTCGGGGCGATGTTGACCGTTATGAAGGGAATCGTACGGACATATATCCTGCTGTTTTCACCTATTCTGCTGCTGGTCCTGGCAGGTGGTTATCTGTTTGGCAATGCACTGATCGAGCGCGAGCTCTATCGCGTTCGCAGCGATGAGAACACCTTCCTGGCGCTTGCCAGCGGCCGCCTTGACGGCGAGCTGGCGGTGCCACTGCGCCATGTGCGCAGCATGTCGGAAGAACCCATCCTGCTCGAAGCGGCGGGTCGCAATGACCGTGAGACCCTGGCCGTCCAGTTCACCATCCTGATGAACCGCAATCCCGACTATGCTCAGGTGCGTTGGCTTGCCCCGGATGGCATGGAGCTAGTGCGCATCGATCGTCAGGGTCAGCGTCTGTGGCGGGTAGCGGACGACCAGTTGCAGAACAAGGGGGATCGTTACTACTTTCGTGATGCCATGGCGCTGCCCTGGGAGCGGGTCTACGTCTCGCCGCTCGATCTCAACGTTGAACACGGGGTGATCGATCGCCCCTTCAACCCCATGATCCGCATTGCCAAGCGTCTGCGCCTTGGGGGGCGTGATCTTGGTTTGCTGCTTATCAACGTCCAGGCCGCCCGTATGCTCAAGGAGTTTGCCGACAGCAGCGGCAAGGCAGCCGATCACACCATGCTGTTCAACCAGGACGGATACTGGCTGCGCAGCCCGGACCCATCCCGGGAGTGGGGCTTCATGTTCGAGCGCCCGGATCTCACCCTGAAGTACACTTCCCCCCAGGCCTGGCAGGCGTTCTGGGACGCATCAAACGGCCAGATGGAGTCTGCCGACGGGCTCTGGAGCTGGTCCACCCTGTACCCGGCACAGAATCATGACCAGCTGATCTGGAAAGCCGCGTCCCTGGTGCCGCACAGCGAGCTGCAGGCCATTCGCACTCATATCTGGGGGATCATATTGGCCGCCAGCGCCGTGCTGCTGCTGTTGTTTGGTGCCGGTGTGGCTGCACTGGTGCGCAGCAGGCACAAGGAGCAACTGGCCCAGCAGGAAGCGGCCAGGTTGGCACAGGTCAAAGGTGATTTCATCGCCAACATGAGCCACGAGATCCGCACCCCCATGAACGCCATCATGGGGCTGACCTACCTGCTCGAACAGGGAGGGCTCGACGATGGTCAGCATGCCCTGGTGCGCAAAATCCACCAGGCCGGGCAGGCGCTGCTCGGGATCATCAACGACATCCTTGATTTCTCCAAGATTGAGTCGGGTCGGCTCGAGCTTGAGCGGGTGCCATTCAGTCTCGAAGAGGTGCTCGATCACGTGGCTGCCATCATGTCCACTTGCGTTGGTCAGAAGCACCTCGAACTGGTGGTGAGCAGTGCCCCCGAGCCGGTTTCCCATCTGATTGGGGACGCCCTGCGCCTCGAGCAGGTGCTGCTCAACCTGACCGGCAATGCCATCAAGTTTACCGAACGCGGCGAGGTGGAGGTCAAGGTCGTGTTGGAAGCAGAGCAAGACGGCATGGCCACTTTGCTGTTTCGGGTGCGCGACACCGGGATCGGCATTCCCCCCGAGCAGCAGGCCAACATTTTCAATGCCTTCTCCCAGGCAGACTCCTCCACCAGCCGCCGCTTCGGGGGCACCGGGCTTGGTCTGACCATCAGTCGCCGTCTGGTGAACCTGATGGGGGGGGACATCGGCGTCACCAGCGAGCTTGGCAAGGGAAGCGAGTTCTGGTTCCGCGTCCGGCTGGAGCAGGTGGAGCGGCCCGAGGCCTTGAACGAGCGTCTGCAGCACATCTCGCTGCTCATCGCCGACGACAATCAGGTGACCCGCGACGCCCTGTCGATGACGGTGGGTTCCCTCGGATGGCAGTCGCGGGTGGTGGAGTCCGGTGAGCAGGCGCTGCACCATCTGCTGCGCCAGGGGGAGCGTTTCGACGTGATCCTGCTCGACTGGATCATGCCGGGCATGGACGGGCTCGAGACCTGCCTGGCCATTCGCCGCGCCTTCGAGCAGCAGGAGCGTTCACCCATCATCATCATGGCGACCGCCTATTCCCAGGATGAACTGATGCACCGCCCCGGCTCGGATCAGGTGGATCTGGTACTGCACAAACCGGTCACCGGCTCCAGTCTTTACAATGCGGTGGCGCGTCTCATCCACGAGAAGCGCGAGCATGTGGAGCCCCTTGAGAGTGGCCAGCGCCGTCTGCGCCTGCCGGGCGTGCACATACTGCTGGTGGATGACAGCGACATCAACCTTGAGGTGGCGACCCGCTTGTTGCAACGGGAGGGTGCCGAGGTGATCACCGCCATCGACGGGGAGCGAGCCCTGGCCTGCCTGGCAGATCCCGCACGGCGCATCGATCTGGTGCTCATGGATGTGCAGATGCCGGTGATGGATGGCTACGAGGCGACCCGTCGCCTGCGCCTGCTGCCGGGGCGGGAGGAGACTCCCGTGCTGGCTCTCACCGCAGGGGTATTCAAGGATCAGCGGGAGGCGGCATTGGCCTCTGGCATGAACGACTTCATCGCCAAGCCGCTCGATGTGGAGCAGCTCATCGCGACCTTGCTGCGTTATCTGCCGGACGTTGTCCTGCCGCTCACCGTGAACGACGAACTACTCCCCCACGAGCCGGTGGCTGGCATCGATATCGATACCGGACTGCGCAACTGGGGTGAAGCCTCGGTCTATCTTAAATACCTGCGGCGTTTTCGCGATGACTACATGACGGTCGGTACCGTGTTGCCGGGTTACATCGCCCAGCACGAGACCGATGCGGCCGCGAGTCTGACCCACAAGATCAAGGGGGTGGCGGGCAGCCTGTCGCTCACCGATGTGGCGCGTATCAGTGCCGAGTTGAACGAGGCCATCGAGCAGGGTGGCGACACCAGCCAGCTTATCGCGCCCTTCCTCGAGGCCCTGGAGCGGGCACAACACTCCATTGATACCTATGCCGGGCGCGAGCCGGGCGCGGTCAGCTCCCCGCTGGCCCAGGGGGAGGCGCGGGAGGTCTGCCTGCACGCCCTGCATCAGGCCCTGGTGAGCGAGGATCTGGATCTGATTGAGCCGGCGCTGAGCCAGGCAAGGAGTCACTTGCCTTGCGAGCTGGTGAGCGAAATAAGTGCAGCCCTGGAGCTGTTCGATATCCCGTTCGCCACCCGCAAGCTGGAGGATTATCTGGAGGATCGGGAGGAACCTGCGCCATGAGTCGACCGCGAGTGCTGATCATCGACGACGAGCCGAGCAACCTCGGGTTGCTGCGGCAAATCCTCAAGGAGGAGTACAACCTCTTCTTTGCCAAAGGGGGAGAGGAGGGGTTGGCCGCCGTGGAGCGTCACGAGCCGGCACTTATCCTGCTGGACGTGCGCATGCCCGACATGGATGGTTACGAAGTGTGCCGCCGGCTCAAGGCCGATCCGGCTCACGCCGGGATCCCGGTGCTCTTTATCACCGCGAGCGACAACGCAGACAGCGAGAGCCAGGGGTTCGAGGCGGGCGGAGTGGATTATATCTACAAGCCGGTCTGTCCGAGCACGGTGCGTGCCCGGGTGCGCAATCATCTCTCCCTGGTGCGCCTCGATCAGCTCGAGTGCAGCTATCGCACTGCCATCGTCATGCTGAGCGAGGCGGGCCACTACAACGACACCGACACCGGGGTGCATATCTGGCGCATGGCCGCTTACGCCCGGGCCCTGGCTGATGCGGCGGGCTGGAGCCCGGAGCAGTCGGATCTGCTGGAGCTGGCGGCCCCCATGCACGACATGGGCAAGATTGGTATCCCCGATCACATCCTCAAGAAGCCTGGCCCCCTCACCGAGGAGGAGTGGATCATCATGCGCAGTCACCCACGCATCGGTTACGAGATCCTGAGGCGATCCGATGCCCCCATCTTTCGCATGGCGGCGGAGATTGCCCTGCACCACCACGAGAAATGGGACGGCTCCGGCTATCCCGCCGGCGAGACCGGCGAGGGGATCCCCGAGGCGTCGCGGATCGTGGCGATCGCCGACGTCTTTGACGCCCTGAGCGTGCGTCGTCCCTACAAGGAGCCCTGGCCCCTAGACCGGGTGCTGGCTACCATGCGCGATGGCTCCGGTCAGCACTTCGATCCCCGGCTGCTCTCCCGTTTTCTCGAGATCATGCCGGAGATCTTGCGCCTCAAGGCGCAATGGGATGCCCGCGAGGAGCGGGGGGATTACCAGATGGGCTGGGTCAGATAGGGATTGCTGGCCCGTTCGTGACCAAAGGTGGAGCTCGGGCCATGGCCCGGAATAAAGACGATCTCATCCCCGAGCGGCAGCAGGGTCTCGGTGATCGACTTGATCAGCGTCCCGTGATCCCCGCGCGGGAAATCGGTGCGGCCTATGCTGCCGGCAAAGAGCACATCCCCCACCCATGCGAGGCGTTCTGCCTGGCAGAGCAGCACGATGTGGCCCGGAGTGTGGCCCGGGCAGAAATAGACATCCAGCTCGCACCGGCCCAGCTGCACCTTGTCACCCTGTGCAAGCCAGCGATCGGGGGTGAAGGCTGGTGTGTGGGAGAAGCCGAACATCTGGCTCTGCTGGGGCAGCATGTCGAGCCAGAAGGCATCCTCCTTGTGGGGGCCGGTAATGGCGACACCGGTTCTCTCGCGCAGCTCGGCGGCGGCGCCCACGTGATCCAGATGGCCGTGGGTCAGCAGGATATGGGTGAGGGTCAGCCCCCGTTTGGCAATGGCGGCCAGCAGCTTGTCCGCCTCGCCGCCGGGATCGACGAGGGCAGCCTGGCGGGTTTCGTCACACCAGATAAGGGAACAATTCTGGGTGAACTGGGTGACCGGGATCACCTCGAACTTCAACATGTGGGACTCTCCTGAGGGGTCTGAAGGGGGGAACGTTCGGCGAAGAAGGCGAGGCAGGCCTCCTTGTCACCACGAAACAGGATCCGCTCGCGCTTGTTGTCCAGCTGATAGCGGTACATGGGGTCATAGTAGCGAGTCAGCAGCAGCCTGATCCAGACCAGATGGGCGCGGGTGTCCCCGCTTTGGGCCTGTTCCCTGAGGGCGGCCTGCAACAGCCCATCGAGCTCGCGATAATCCTTGTCCCCGAGTCGGCGCTTGAGCCTGGCCATGGCGTCGGTGAGGTAGCCGGCAAAGAGGGGCCAGCCTGCATCTGGCCCATGGAACTCCAGATAGCGCAGCCAGAGATCCTGCACGTAATCGGTGCGGATCTGCTCGGCCCGTGCCTCCTGCGGCACCTCCACCACCACCAGAGGAGCCCGGCACATGGCCTCATAAAGGTTGAGTGGCAGGGCGCAGCGACCGATGAGACGGCTCTCGTCTTCCAGCACAAACTGTGATTCCCCCTGGTTGCGACGCTGAAGCAGCTCGATGGCAAGCCGGTTTTCGAAGTCGATGTTGCCGGGTTGCCCACCCGGCAGCTGGCCAAACGACGACCCCCTGTGACGGGCGTGCCCTTCCAGATCCACCGCCTGGGTGATGTGCGCCAGCATGTGGGTCTTGCCGGAGCCGGTCATGCCGGTCAGCACGGTCCAGTCGCACTCTGCACTGGCCTTCGCCTGGGTGTCGATGAGAAAGTGGCGCAGCGCCTTGTAGCCGCCCGCGACCCGGGGGCGGGTGACGCCGGCCTCGGCCAGCCACTGTTGTACGGTTTGCGAGCGCAGGCCGCCGCGAAAACAGTAGAGCAGGGCGTCGGGTTGCTGGCGCAACCTGGCCAGCCAGCCTTCCATGCGCGCGGCGCGCACCGCGCCACCTACCAGTTGATGGCCCAGGGCGATGGCTGCGGCCTGTCCCTCCTGCTTGTAACAGGTACCGACCCGGGCACGTTCCTCGTCAGTCATCAGCGGCAGGCTGACGGCGGTGGGAAAGGCCCCTTCCTTGAACTCGACGGGGGCACGCAGATCGATGAGTGGAACCTCATCCAGAAAGATCCGGGCGTAATCCGTGGCCAGTGGCAGGGCACTCATTGGACAACCTCGATGAACTGGCTGCCGGTGCGGGCCTGCAACTGGCCGATGGGAGAGAGGGTTAGTCCTGCCTGTGCGGCAATGGCAAGGAGCTCGGCTTCACTTTCTTTACCGACGGCTACCAGCAGGCCGCCGCTGGTCTGCGGGTCGCACAGGATGTTGCGGGTGCGATCATCCATGGCGCCCAGCTTGTCACCATAGGAGTCGAAGTTGCGCAGGGTACCGCCCGGTACGCAGCCCTCACTCAGGTAGTAATCCACCTCGTCCAGCAGCGGCAGCGCCTTGAAGTCCAGACGGGCACTAACGCCGGAACCTTCGCACATCTCCAGCAGGTGGCCTGCCAGCCCAAAACCGGTCACGTCGGTCATGGCGTGCACGCCGGGGAGGGCGGCGAAGCGCTGGCCAATCTTGTTGAGGGTGCACATGGCATCCGGGGCCAGTTGCTCATGCTCGGGCTTGAGCTTGCCCTTCTTCTGGGCGGTGGTGAGGATGCCGATGCCAAGCGGCTTGGTCAGATAGAGGGTGTCGCCCACCTGGGCGGTGTCATTCTGCTTGATGGCGTCGAGTGGCACGATACCGGTCACCGCAAGACCGAAGATGGGCTCGGGGGCGTCGATGCTGTGGCCACCGGCGAGCGAGATACCCGCCTCGTGGCACACCTGGCGGCCGCCGTCGATCACCTGCTGGGCCACTTCCGGCGCCAGCGTGTTGATGGGCCAGCCGAGGATGGCGATGGCGACGATGGGCTTGCCGCCCATGGCATAGATGTCGCTGATGGCATTGGTGGCGGCGATGCGACCGAAGGTGAAGGGATCGTCGACGATGGGCATGAAGAAGTCGGTGGTGGAGACGATGCCCTGGCCGTTGCCGATATCGACCACGGCGGCGTCATCCTTGCTGCTGTTGCCGACCACCAGGGTGGGGTCGTCAAAGCCCGGGATCTGGCTCTTCAAGATGGTGTCGAGCACCTTGGGGGAGATTTTGCAACCGCAGCCAGCGCCGTGGCTGTATTGGGTCAGACGAATGGAAGACATGCTTTCCCCTTGTGTGGGCAGACTTGTGTTTGCCAATAACTGCTGCGGCGCCGTCAAATGTGCGCGCAATAATAGGGTGGCCCTGGCGGCCTGTGAACACAGTGATGTCAGGCTGCCAGGCAGGGCGGGAGGAGGGCAAGGATGCGCCGGCGAAGCCCCCGCCGAGGACCACAGGACGGGCCATTATGCCACAGACGGCCCTCTTGATTCGAACTGGAATTCACACAAAGCACAGGGGATTGTCGGGTTCAAAAAGAGCCGTACTCTTCGCCTTGCTCAGGCTAGTCCCACTTTGAGCCGCCCCGACGGCGTGCCGGTCTTGCATCGGGGCAGCATGTGGCGACGGAAACTAGCCAGCTTGCTCCATCACTGGTTGGGGAGCCTTGCCTAGCCGGCGCAGTCGCCGTTGCAGCGGCCGCTCCAGCAGGGTGTAGCTCAGCGCCGAGAGCCCGATCAGCACGGCGAGCATCAACAGGGTGGCCAGCACCCCCAGCAAGGGGTTGGTCTGGGCGTACCACCACGCGGTGAGCCCCGGCGCCAGAGAGTGGACAAGCTCGCAGCCGGTGAGCAACACCAGGGCGTGGAGCAGGTAGATGGAGTAGGAGAGATCCCCCAGCCAGTTGGTGAAGCGGTTGTCCAGGAGGCGCAGCAGCGGGCTCTGGCGATCCCCCTGGCAGGCAGCAATCCAGATCAGCAACACGTAGGCGCTGATCAGCAGCAGGGTCAGCTGTGGCGTCATGGTGAACTGCATCAGCGCGAAGGGGAGCACAAAGGCGAGCAGCAGCGGCAGATCTTGCTGCATCATGGGCCACTGGCGGGCGGCCTTGACCTTCGGCAGCAGCCAGAGGCCGAGCACGAATTCACTCACCCCGCGCCCGATGGCCAGCGCTCCGCTAGTGACATCCAGGGTACCCCGGCTGTGCACGATATAGGCCAGCACCGTCAGGGCCAGCAAGGGGGCGAGGTTGCTCCAGCGGCTGCGGGTGACGGCGAGGGGAATGAGCAGCGGAAACAGCAGATAGCTAATCCACTCCACGCTGAGCGACCAGGCGGCGAAGTTCCAGGTCAATCCGTGATCGGTCACCACCTGCAGCAGCAACAGGCTGCTTGGCAGCGCCTCGGCGGGGGTGAAGGGGGAACCAAAAGGAGGCAGCCCCTCCCACTCCCACATCTTGAACAGGGGGCCGGCGTAGAAGCCAATCCCATGGTGGGCCTTGTAGAGCTCCCAGCCCACCAGCAGCAGCAGGGTCACCAGGTAGAGGGGATACACCCGGGTCAGCCGCAGCCAGAGGAAGCGGCCATAACTTATGGTGCGGGGCGTGCGGGCGAAAGCCTCCCCGTAGACATGGGCCAGCACCAGCCCGCTCAAGATAAAGAAGAGATCGACCCAGAGGTAGCCGTTCTCGATGAGTTGGGTGTGGCCGGCGATCGACTCCATCCACTGGGGGAAGAGCAGCAAGCGGGCGTGGAACAGCACCACCATCAGGGCAGCGATGCCCCGCAGCGGCGTCAACAGCGGCAATGATTGATTCATGACGGGATCCTTGATGATGTTCAGCTTGGCCTGACATCGATTTTTGTTGTGGTGCCGCTCATCAACCCTGATGAGTCGGCTGCCCCGGCTTGGCGGCCCAGGCGGGATCACCCTACTTAAAAGAGAGCCATACGGGTGTGATTGCCGTCATGAATGGGCGTTTATCATCCCAAAACCAGCATGGGATAGGGACGCATCGAAAATAGAGAGGGGATCTAGACTAGGGAAGTCATCCCTCTGAGCGTCAGGAATATCCCCATGAAACTCTATGCCCACCCCTTTTCGTCCTACAGCCAGAAAGTGCTGATCGCCCTTTACGAGAATGCCACCCCGTTCGAGTACCGGAATCTCGAAGAGCCGGCGGCCAGCGCCGAACTTGCCGCCCTTTGGCCACTCAAGCGCTTCCCGGTGTTGCTGGATGATGGTCGCTGCATCCTCGAGAGCAGCACCATCGTCGCCCATCTGCAGGCGCACCATCCGGGTCCCGTCAGCCTGATCCCGCCCGGCGATGCGGGTCTGGAGGTGCATATGCTGGATCGCATCTTCGACAACTATGTGATGACGCCGATGCAAAAAGTGGTGCTGGATGCGCTGCGCCCGGTCGCGGATCGCGACCGCTATGGCGTAGCGGAGGCCCGCGAGATGCTCAATCAGATCTACCCCTGGCTTGATCAGCGACTGGAAGGACGCCACTGGATTGCCGGCGCAGACTTCACGCTGGCCGATTGCGCCGCCGCCCCCTCGCTCTTCTACGCCGACTGGGCCCACGAGATCCCGGCTGGCTATGGCCGTCTGCGTGCCTATCGCGCCCGTCTGCTCAATCATCCCTCCATCGTGCGGGTGGTGGAGGAGGCGAGGCCATTTCGACACTACTTCCCGCTGGGCGCGCCAGCGCGTGATTGAGCGGGATGACTTGTGGTGGGCGGGGCATTGCCGCCCCAGGCAATGTGCGAGGCGGACAGGGGCATGGCGTGATCCATTGCAGGGGAAAACAGCAATATTCATTCAAATGAGTGGGTATGCGTTTATGGCTGATATTTCCCCGAGGATTTTTTAATGTTGATGCGTAATATTTCATGCTTTTGCATAAAAAAATGTCGGGCATGTCTCTGCTGGTGGGTTGTGTAGTGAAAGAGAGATGAGAATCGGGTTAACGATGCGGCAACCTTTGATTGAGGATGGCAGTCGTCAGTCGAAGAGGAGGGATGGGGGCAGCAATCGCTGTTGGTGGCAACGTCGGGGGGAGGTTGTCTCTTTGGCGGCCGCATGAAAAAAGCCCGCTTTGATCGCGGGCTTTTTGATGACTAGCAGAACCCAGTCCTGGCCCGGATCTGGCACCGGGAACAAGGGGGCTGCGCTGGTCTGCTCGGCTTAGCGGGCGCGCACCACCAGCCCTTTGAGGTAGAAGCCTTCCGGATAGGCGGTGCCGATGGGGTGATCGGATGCCTGGGAGAGCAGCTCCAGGATCTGGGCGTCGCGGCCGGCATCGAGGGCTGCATCGGCTACTATCTTCTGGAACAGGCTCTGCTCCATCAGGCCGGAGCAGGAGTAGGTCAAGAGCACGCCACCCGGCGCCAGCAGCTTGAAGGCCAGCATGTTGATGTCCTTGTAGCCGCGGCAGGCGCCCAGCAGCTGTGCCTTGCTCTCGGCAAACTTGGGCGGATCCAGCACGATGACATCGAACTTCTCGCCCTTTTCGCGATATTCGCGCAAGAGCTTGAAGACGTCGTGACGCACGAACTGGGTGTTGCTGGTATCGAGACCGTTCAGTTCGGCGTTCTGGCGGGCGATGTCCAGCGCATTCTGGGAGAGATCGACGTTGACTACCTCCTTGGCACCGCCCTGGAGGGCATAGACCCCGAAACCGCCGGTGTAGCAGAAGCAGTTGAGCACCCGCTTGCCTTCAGTGTATTTCGCTGCGGCAAGGCGGTTGTCCCGCTGATCCAGATAGAAACCCGTCTTGTGACCGTTACGAATATCGACCAGGATCTTGACGCCGCCGTTCTCCTCGATCACCACGGGGTCGGTCGGGGTCTCGCCATGGATGACGCCGGTGCGCTCCTTCAGCCCTTCCTTCTTGCGCACGGCCACGTCGGAGCGCTCATAGATGCTGCACTCGGGGTAGAGGGTACGCAGGGCTTGCGTGATCAGCTCGCGCTGGAACTCGGCACCGGCGGAGAGGATCTGGCACACCAGGAAGTCGGCGTAGCGGTCGATGGTGAGGCCCGGCAGACCGTCGGATTCGGCGGCGCACAGGCGATAGCCGGTGAGGCCCTGACGCTTGATGAGCCCGTCGCGGGACTCCTGCGCGTATTTGAGGCGACGGATGAAGAAGTCGAGATCGACGCTCTCATCCTTGTCGAAGGTCCAGACCCGGGCACGGATCTGGGAGCTGCCGGACCAGGCGCCACGGGCGAGCCATTTGCCGTCATGGGTGAAGATCTCGACGGTATCGCCGTCAACGGGGTTGCCCTGCACCCGCTCAATGCCCTTGGAGAAGATCCAGGGGTGGCGACGCAGCAGGGATTTTTCGCGGCCTTTGACGAGATAGATGGAAGCGCTCATGGGTAGTTGCCGATGGTAGAAAAGAAGGGGGCATATAGTAGGGGCTGTGAGGGTAGGCACGCAAGCCGCGTCTACCGGGATCCGTGCATCCACACGCGGTCAGGGTCGAACGGGCTGTTTCGCGCGTCCCCAGCGCCTGGCCCAGACATGGCAGGCCATCTGGACGATGGCCTGCCGGAGTGGTCAGATCCGCAGGCCGGTGAGCGCCTGACCGAGTTCGCTGGCGGTTCCCTTGAGGCCGGTGGTGCCGGCGACCGCCGCGCTGGCGGACTCCTCCACCCGGCTTGCCTCGTGGCGCACCTTGTCGAGGTTGCGGGTGATCTCCTCTGCCACCGAACTCTGCTCTTCGCTGGAGGTGGCGATCTGGGTGCTCATCTCCAGCACCGCATCGCTGTGGTTGCTGAGCCGCTCGATGTCCATGCCCACCTCGGTGATGAGCTGCTGGCTGTCGGCCGCGCGCCCCACCGTCTTCTCCATGATGTCGTTCAGCGCCCCGGTCCCGGCCTGGAGCTCCTCGATCATCTACTGTG
>NZ_CAWMFQ010000181.1:0-5858 GCF_963866995.1 Aeromonas sp. ZOR0002
CAAGGCTGGGCTCAAGCCCTGCTATCTCATTTTTGGGGACGAGCCCCTGCTCAAGCTGGAAGCCATCGACGCCGTGCGTCAGGTGGCACGCAAACAGGGCTTCGATGAGCGCCACAGCTTCGTGGTGGAACAGGGGCTGGACTGGAACCAGGTCTACGATGCCTGCCAGGCCATGAGCCTGTTCTCGGCCCGCCAGATCATCGAGCTGGAGCTGCCCGCCAAGATCGACAAGGATCTCGCCGCCCGCATCAGCGACATTGGCAAGCAGCTCCACCCCGACCTGCTGCTGGTGCTCTCGGGCCCCCGCCTCAACCAGACCCAGATGAAGGCGGCCTGGTTCGACAAGCTGAGCCAGAGCGGCACCTAT
Source organism: Aeromonas sp. ZOR0002 (assembly GCF_963866995.1). Taxonomy (NCBI): domain Bacteria; kingdom Pseudomonadati; phylum Pseudomonadota; class Gammaproteobacteria; order Aeromonadales; family Aeromonadaceae; genus Aeromonas; species Aeromonas sp. ZOR0002. Next base: position 368 of record NZ_CAWMFQ010000181.1, read on the forward strand.
GTGCCGGTCAACCACCCCGAACCCCGCTTCTTCCCGCGCTGGATGAGCGCCCGCTTTCAGCGCTTCGGCCTCAAGGCACTGCCGGATGCGGTCAACTTCATGTGCCACGCCTACGAGGGCAACCTGCTGGCCGCGAGCCAGGAGATCGAGAAGCTGACCCTGCTCTCCCCGCCCCAGCCCATCAGCGTCGCCTATCTGCAGGAGACCATCATCCGCCACGCCCACTTCACCCCCTTCCAGCTCGTCGATACCCTGCTGGAAGGAAAGGTGAACCGGGCCCAGCGCATCCTGCTGGCCCTGCGCGCCGAGGGCACCGAACCCGGCATGCTGGCCTGGACCCTGTGCCGCGAACTGGAGCAGCTCACCGAGCTGGCGCTGGCCGCCCGCGCCGGACAGCCCCTGGTGGAGCATTTCAGCCGCCTGCGCATCTGGCAGAGTCGCCAGCAGCTCATCCAGCAGGCGCTGACCCGGCTTCCCTTCCCCAAGATCCGACAGCTCTGGCAACTGATGGCCCAGCTGGACCATGCCCAGCGCCATTTCGACACCGAGCAGGCCTGGCTGATGCTGCAAACCATCGCCCTCGGCTTTCGTGACGGTACCCCGCTCCCCCTGCTGGAGACGGAATCATGCTGACACCGCCCATCGGGATCCTCGGCGGCACCTTCGATCCCATTCACATCGGCCACCTGAGGCCCGCCATCGAGGCCCGGGACGCCCTGGGTCTGGCCGAGGTGCGCCTGCTCCCGAACCATATCCCGCCCCACCGGGCCAATCCGCTCTGTTCCAGCGAGCAGCGTCTGGCCATGGTCCGGCTCGCTGCGGCGGACAACCCGGGATTCGTGGTGGATGAGCGGGAGCTCAGGCGCGACACCCCCTCCTGGACCATCGACACCCTTGTCGAGTTGAGGAGCGAGCTGCCGGACACCCCGCTCTGCTTTTTGATGGGGATGGATTCCCTGCTCGGCCTGCCGGGCTGGCACCGCTGGCAGGAGCTGCTCGATTACGCCCACCTGGTGGTGAGCTGCCGCCCAGGCTGGCAACCGGATTATCCCGTCCAGGTGGCCGCGCTGCTGGCCCGCCACCAGACCCGGGACATTCAGGATCTCCATGGCCAGCGCCACGGTCATGTCTGGCTTTGTGACAACCTGCCCGTCGAGCTGTCGGCCACACGCCTGCGTGCCCTGCTCGCGGCAGGCCAGGATCCCAAATACCTGCTGCCCAACCCGGTCGCCGACTATATCCGGCGCCACGGGCTCTACCGCTCATCGGCAACGCAGTAAACGGCGCCACGCAGGCGGATCAGCCGACACGTCCGGGCGCACCGGGCCCGGCCCTGACTATTGCCAAGCCGGGTTGCACACTATAGTGATCGTCAAGGGGCCCCTCCCCCACGGGACGCCTCCCCGGGCAATGCTCCCTTTGCCAGGCTGGGAAACGGGAGTGACCATGATATAATCCGCCGCCCTCTGGCGCCGGAAGATAGGAGAAGACATTGCAAGGCCAAGAATTGCTCGCCTTTATCGTCGACAAGATCGATGACATGAAAGGCCGCGACATCATCACCCTCGATGTGCGCGGCAAATCCAGCATCACGGACACCATGATCATCTGCTCCGGCAACTCCAATCGTCACGTCAGTGCCATCGCCCACAACCTCGCCAGCGAGGCCCGTCATGCGGGGCTCGACCTGCTGAGCGTGGAGGGGGAGCTCACCGGTGAGTGGGTGCTGGTGGACATGGGGTCGGTCATCGTCCACGTGATGCAGGATGAGTACCGCGACTTCTACCAGCTGGAAAAACTCTGGAGCGGCGCCGCCCAGGTCAATTCGCAATAAAGGGCGACAGCGTAACCAAAGATGAAGATCCAGTTGATTGCCGTGGGCACCAAGATGCCTGCCTGGGTAGAGCATGGCTTCGAAGAGTACCGTCGCCGCTTCCCCAAAGACATGCCGTTCGAGCTGGTCGAGATCGGCGCAGGCAAGCGCGGCAAGAATGCCGACATTCCCCGCATCCTGCAAAAGGAAGGGGAAGCCATGCTGGCCGCCGCCGGCCGCTCCCGTATCGTGACCCTGGACATTCCGGGCAAGCCCTGGACCACGGAGCAGCTCGCCGTGCAACTGGAAGCCTGGAAGCTGGATGGCAGGGACGTGGCGCTGCTGGTGGGTGGCCCGGAGGGGCTCTCCCCCGAGTGCAAGGCTGCTGCGGAACAGAGCTGGTCGCTCTCGCCCCTGACCCTGCCCCATCCCCTGGTGCGGGTGCTGGTGGCCGAGAGCCTCTATCGCGCCTGGAGCATCACCACCAATCACCCTTATCACAGAGAGTGACCCATGCCGACCCTGAGCATGCATTTCTCCTCTCTCACCCGCACGTCAGCCACAAGGTAACGGCATGCTGAAGAATCGCATTGAAATGCGCGATCACAGTGCCGAGGGACGTCTGTTCTTCCGGCGCACCCTGGTCGCCTACATCGGCATGGTCACCCTCATGCTGGTGCTGCTGGCTAACCTCTACTACCTGCAAGTAGAGTCTTACGAAACTTATCAGACCCGATCCAACGACAACCGCATCCGTGTGGTACCGGTGGCGCCGCCCCGTGGCCTCATCTACGACGCCAACGGTGTCCTGCTGGCGGAAAACCGCCCGGTCTACAGCCTGGAGATCGTGCCCGAAGAGACCGAGAACCTGGAGAAGACCGCGGACGACCTCATCACCCTGCTGGCCCTGCCGGAGGGGACCAAGGAGAAGTTCCTGGCCGAGGTCAAACGTCAGCGCCGCTTCAAGCCCGTGCCCCTGTTCGAGAAGCTGACCGAATACCAGGTCGCCCTCTTCTCGGTCAACCAGCACAACTACCCGGGGGCCAGCATCGAGGCCTACCTCAAGCGCTACTACCCGTTCGGCGATACCCTCACCCATGCCCTGGGCTACGTGGCCAAGATCAACACCCGTGACGTGGAGCGCCTCGAGAAGGAGGAGAAGCTCGCCAACTATGCCGCCACCAAGGACATCGGCAAACAGGGGGTGGAGAAGTACTACGAGGATCAGCTGCACGGCGTGGCAGGTTATCAGGAGGTCGAGGTGAACAACCGCGGCCGGGTGGTGCGCACCCTGAAATTCCAGCCCCCCGAGCCCGGCAAGGACATCTACCTCAACATCGACATCCGCTTGCAGTTGAAGGCCCAGGAGCTGCTGGCCGGCCGCCGGGGCGCCATCGTGATGATGGAACCCAACACCGGCGCCATCCTGGCCATGGAGTCGAGCCCGAGCTACGACCCCAACCTGTTCGTGACCGGCATCTCCAGCGCCAACTACTCGGCGCTGCTCAACGATCCCGCCCGGCCGCTGGTCAACCGCACCACCCAGGGCATCTATGCCCCCGCCTCCACCGTCAAGCCCATGATGGCGGTGATGGGGCTCAACGAGGGGGCGATCACCCCCAATTACCGCTACTTCGGCGGGCCCAGCTTCTCCATCCCGGGCACCACCAAGAAGTTCCGGGACTGGCGCCGCTGGGGCCACGGCTGGCTCGACGTCTATCGCGCCATCGAGGTGTCGGCGGATACCTATTTCTACGATCTCGCCTACCGGGTCGGCATCGACAAGATCAACAGCTACATGACCAAGTTCGGCTTCGGCCAGTACAGCGGCGTGGACCTCTATGAAGAGACCCGGGGCGTCATGCCCTCCCGGGACTGGAAGATGGCCCGCTGGCGTCAACCCTGGTATCAGGGGGACACCATCTCCATCGGCATCGGCCAGGGCTACTGGAGCGCCACCCCGATCCAGCTCGCCAAGGCCATCAGCATCCTGACCCAGAACGGTCACGACGTGACGCCGCACCTGCTCAAGAGCACCGCCTCCTCCGATGGCGTGGTCAACGCCCCCATCAACCCGAACGTGGCCATCGCCGCCAAGAGCGATACCTACTGGCAGGTGGCCAAGGACGGCATGTGGCGCGTCATCAACGGCCACGAAGGGACGGGGCGCCGCGCCTTCGCCAATACCCCCTACAAGGCGGCGGGCAAGTCCGGCACCGCCCAGGTGGTGGGCCTGAAAGAGAACCAGGTCTACAACGCGGCCACCACCAAGGTGGAGCACCGCGACAACGCCCTGTTCGTCGCCTTCGCCCCCTTCGAGGCACCCAAGGCGGTGGTCGCCCTGGTGCTGGAGAACGCCGGGGGCGGCAGCGCCATGGCGGCACCGGTCGCCCGCCACATGCTGGATGCCTATCTGCTCCCGCCGGAACCCCAGTTGCCACCGGCACCGGAAAAGCCGTCCCAACCGAGTGAGGTCGTTTCCCAATGAGTAATTCTGCCCGCCAGCAGAGCATCTGGTACAAGCTGCACATCGACCTGCCGCTGCTGCTCGGCCTGCTGACCCTGATGGCCCTCTCCATGGTGGTGCTCTACTCCGCCTCGGGCCAGGATCTCGACTCCATCGTGCGCCAGCTGGTGCGCGGCGCCCTGGCCTTCGGTCTGATGATCGGCATGGCCCAGCTGCCGCCCTCCCTCTATGCCCGCTGGTCGGTGCCCCTGTTTGCGGTGGTGGTGCTGCTGCTCATCGCGGTGGACGTGTTCGGCCATATCGGCAAGGGGGCCCAGCGCTGGCTCGACTTGGGCTTCATGAAGTTCCAGCCCTCCGAGGTGATGAAACTCTCCATGCCCATCATGGTGGCCGCCTGGCTCAGCCGGCACTCCCTGCCGCCAAAGTTCAGCCATGTGATGATCGCCCTGGTGATGGTGCTGCTGCCCACCCTGCTGATCGCGGCCCAACCCGATCTCGGCACCTCCATCCTGGTGGCCGCTTCCGGCTTCTTCGTCATCTTCCTGGCGGGGATCAGCTGGTGGCTCATCGGGCTCGCGGTCTTGCTCATCTGCGCCTTCATGCCGGTGCTCTGGTTCTTCCTGATGCACGACTACCAGCGCCAGCGGGTGCTGATGCTGCTGGACCCGGAGAAGGACCCGCTCGGTCGCGGCTATCACATCATCCAGTCCAAGATTGCGATCGGCTCCGGCGGCGTGTTCGGCAAGGGGTGGCTGCAAGGCACCCAGTCCCAGCTCGAATTCCTGCCAGAGCGCCACACCGACTTCATCTTCGCCGTCTTCAGCGAGGAGTTCGGTCTGGTGGGAGTGGCCCTCTTGCTGGTCATCTACCTCTACATCATCAGCCGCTGCCTGTTTATCTCCATGCAGGCCCAGAACAGCTTCGAACGCCTGCTGGGGGGCGCCCTGACCCTGACCTTCTTCGTCTATGTGTTCGTCAACATGGGCATGGTAAGCGGCATCCTGCCGGTGGTAGGTGTGCCCCTGCCACTGGTGAGCTACGGCGGCACCTCCATGGTGACCCTGATGGCGGGCTTCGGCGTTCTGATGTCCATCCAGACCCACAGGCGGCTGCTCGCCTGATGCGGCTCGGCTGGCTGGCTCTATCTCTGTGCACCCTGACGGCGGGTGCTGCCGTCTCGCCGGCCCGGCTCAGCCTGCTGGCCGAGCAGC
>NZ_CAWMFQ010000182.1:0-6547 GCF_963866995.1 Aeromonas sp. ZOR0002
GTCTGGCCAGAGGCCCCTTCCTGCAAGGTGACCCCGCTGTCGATGCCAAGGCGGGGATCCACACCGTCGCTGATGGAGACAACCAGGTCGGCGCGGGTCTCGTCGCCGTCTATCTCCTTGGCGGAAACGGTGAGCCCGAGGGAGAGCTGGTCGCTGCCCTGATGATCCAGAGGCCCATTGAGGGAGACGGTGACATTGCCGTCGATATCACTGCCCTGTTGGCTGGCGGTCAGCTCGGCCTTCAGCACCTCGACCCGCTTGCCATTGCCATCCAGGTAATACCCCGTCAGCAGGCGATCGCCGGTGAATTCGAAGGTCAAGGCGTGGCCGTCGCTGCTGATGCTGCTGCCGTTGAGACGGGCCAGGGTTGCACTCTGATCCGCGAAGACGGCACTTGTTGCCACCAAGGGATCGGACTGATGGCCCACCACGAACTGGCTCTGTCCCACCACCGCCGCCGGATTGGTGAAATCATCCTCCGTGAGGCTGATGGGGGCGATGGTGAAGTCCGGCGGTGTGCTGTCAACCAGGTTGACGATGAGATTGGCGCTCACCCGATCCCCGTCGCTGTCGCGGTACTCCAGGGCAAAGGGCAGGCTCAGGCTATCCTGGCCGTGATCCAGGCTCTGGTTCCAGACGATGCGATAGCTGCCGTCGTTGGCCAGGGTCAGGGTGAAGACGGTCGCGCCCCCCGCGCTGGCGGTGAGGGTCTGGCAGCTGACCTGGTAGGCGAGCGCCGTCCCGTGGCTGGTCAGGCCAAGCTGATTGAGGGCACCTTGATCGGCGGCAAAACTCACCTGCAGGTTGCCATCAAGCCCGGCTCCAGTGTGCAGGGATCCGGTGGCGCTCACCGGCCCCTTGGCGAGATCCGCCTCGGAGAGGGTCAGGGTATCGCTCTGACCGATGAGGGGAGCCCCGTCGATCACCCGGTTGCCCGCCAGATCCGTCACCTCGGCGCGAACCTCGTAGGGGCCCTGGATGCTGGAGAGATCCAGGCCTCCCAGTTGCCAGCGGCCGTCACTGCCCACCAGGGCACTGCCGTTGAAGAGGGTCTGGCCATTCTGGCCAATCAGGGTGATGGTCACCCGCTGCCCCGCTTCCACGTCCGTGGTACTGCCGCTCAGGGTGACCTTGTCATGGCCGAGAATGCTGTCGGTATCGAGATCGTCGATGTCGATGGCGGCACGGGTATCCACCGTCACCGTCAGGGTGTCGCTGGCCCGGTTGCCCGCGATGTCCACCGCATCGACGCGAAAATCATGGGCGCCATCGGCCAGGGTATCGGGGATCTGATATTGCCAGTTGCCGTTGCCATCCACGGTGAGCACGGCCATCACCTTGCCTTCCAGGGTCAGGGTAACGGTAGCGCCAGGCTCCCCCTTCCCTTGCAGTAGCGGTGTGGTGTCGCGGGTCAGATCATCGGTCTGGCTGGTGCCGGTGTCGCTCTCGTCCGCCAAATCCAGGGTAATGGTGGTGATGGTGTCGAGCAGGGTCTGACCGGTGTCGCTGGCCCGGTTGCCAGCCGCGTCCTGGGTATCGGCCTGGATGGTCAGGGGGCCGTCCACCAGCTTGCCGGTGACGTCGCCGAAGTTTGCCTCCCAGACGAGGCCGGGCAGCACCACTGTGGTGGTGGTCAGGCGGTTGCCATCCTGATCTATCAGGGTGACGGTGACGGTCTGGCCGACTTCCACATCCTCGACAAAGCCGCGGATGATGACGCCGGTCGCCTCGTCGGCATTGATGATGTTGTCGTCGGTCTGGGGCTCGGTGATGGTGATATGGGCCTGCTGATCCTGATCTTCCACAGAGGGAGTTTCACTGCCCTGGATGATTCCCTGGTGATCGGTGTCAAAGCCCGCCTCGGCCAAGGTCGCATCATTGGTGCGATCCACCACCACAAAGCCACCGGCGCTGGAGCCGGCCACGCCGCCAACGTTGCCGGTGGCGGCATTGCCCGCCGCCGTCTCTTCAAACTGGGCGGTCGGGTCGACCCCCTGGCGGATCGCCTCCTGCAAGCTGGCAAGCTCGGGATCCGCCGTCATGGGCTCGGGCGGCGCCTCCTGCTGGGCGGGCTCGGGGCGCTCGCCGCCAGCCTCGACCAGCTCGACATGCCCGTTGGATCCGCTGACCAGGCGCGTTCCCGGCTCCAGTTGCATGCCAGGGGTGGCAGGGCGCTGGGCGCCGTCAGCATCCATTACAAAAACGGTGCCTTCCACTTTGGCAATAAGAGTCGGTTTCTCGATTCGCAGCTCGGTCATACATCCTCCAACGGGTAAACACTGACTTCCCAGCACATGAAGCTTAATAAGGAAAGTCGCCGTGACAGATGGCTATTTTACCGCCAGCAACCCAGCACAACACTTCTCCATTTTCGATAATATCGAAAGTAAACTCTGTTAAACTTCCTATTAAATTCACTTAAACACTGAGAATTTGATTGCAGGTAGACAGAAAAACCTTTTCCTGCCCATTCCGGGCAAAAAACTGGCTCTTCTGGCTCCCAATAGCGCGACAGTTTCTGGCAACCCCTGATTCTCCCGACCCGCCGCACTATTTCAGCAGGCGGGATCTCCCTGACCGGCGCAGGCAAAAAAGTGCATGTGCATTCAGGTATCTACTCTCACCGTCCAGACCGGGCGGGCAGAAAGCCCTCCTCGCGCGCCCCCTGTGCCTTGCTACGCATCCTGTGACGACGCGCTTTCGTCCCCCGTCAGTGGAAAAAGAGAGGCTGTAACCCCGCGATGACGCTCAATAATTCAACCTGGATCGCACTTTTTGGATCCGCCCTCCATGGCAATTGATCTAGCGCAATTCCCGTCGGGATAAATAATTATCCATTTTACCTATTTGGTATTATCCCCTAGAGCAATTGCATAAATACCGATTTATATGCAGCCATAACAATTAATCGGCCTGCCATGCCCGTCGATGATGAGCGCAGATGTCCACACCTAGATGGAACGGTCAGGCCCGACATGGACTTTTTATCTGGGAGTGATGACCGTGGGTTCATATGACAAGTTATTCCGGCCAGGCCTCGCCGCCCTGCTGCTGACCGCCCTGCTCGGCGCAGGCAGTCTGGTGCAGGCAGAGGAGGCCGCCCCCAAGGGCAAGATAGAGGCGCGCAGCGAGCTGTTCGCCAAGGATCACGCCGACCAGTTCAGCAGCTGGAAAGGCACCAGCGAGAGCCGCGAGCGCACCGACGCCCTGGCGGAAGATCCGCAGATGGTGGTGCTCTGGGCCGGCTACCCCTTCTCCAAGGATTACAACAAGCCGCGCGGCCACTTCTATGCCCTGACCGACGTGCGGGAAACCCTGCGCACCGGCGCCCCAAAAACTGCCGAAGACGGTCCGCTGCCCATGGCCTGCTGGAGCTGCAAAGGCCCGGACGTGGCCCGCGTCATCGACGAGAAGGGTGAGGATGGCTACTTCAAGGGGATGTGGGCAAAGGGCGGACCGGAAATCGTCAACACCATAGGCTGCGCCGACTGCCACGACACCGCCTCGAAAGAGTTCAAGGAGGGCAAACCTGCCCTGCACCTCTCCCGTCCCTATGCCGACCGGGCCATGACCGCCATCGGCAAGCCGTTCAAGGAGCAGGGGCGCTTCGATCAGCAGTCCCAGGTGTGCGGCCAGTGCCACGTGGAGTACTACTTCAGCGGCCCCACCAAGGCGGTGAAATTCCCCTGGGACAAGGGTACGACTGTTGAGCAGATGGAGCAGTATTACGATGAAGTCGGCTTTGCCGACTGGACCCATGCCCTCTCCAAGACCCCCATGCTCAAAGCCCAGCACCCCGAGTACGAGACCTGGCGCGCCGGCATTCACGGCCAGAACAACGTCGCCTGCGTCGACTGCCACATGCCCAAGGTGCAGAACGAACAGGGCAAGGTCTACACCGACCACAAGGTAGGCAACCCCTTCGATCGCTTCGACCAGACCTGCCGCAACTGCCACACCCAGAGCAAGGAGATGCTGCAAGGGGTGGTCAAGCAGCGCAAGGATGCCGTCACCGAGATCAAACTCAAAGTCGAGAAGCAGCTGGTGCACGCCCACTTTGAAGCCAAGGCCGCCTGGGATGCCGGCGCCACCGAGGCCGAGATGAAGGACATTCTGCAAGACATCCGTCACGCCCAATGGCGCTGGGACTTCTCCATCGCCTCCCACGGGGTGCAGATGCACGCCCCGGAAGTGGCGCTGCGCATGCTGGGAACCGCCCTGGACAAGGCCGCCGACGCCCGCACCAAGCTGGCACGCCTGCTGGCCGCCAAGGGGATCAGCCACGAGATCGCCATTCCTGACATCTCCAGCAAGGAGAAGGCCCAGGCCGCTCTTGGCATGGACATGAAGCAGATGAACAGCGACAAGGCCCAGTTCCTCAAGACCACTGTCCCCGCCTGGGATGCCGAGGCCAAAGCGGCCGGACGGCTCGCACAATGAAGAGGCATGCGGGCCCGCAGTGTCGGGCCCGCAGCCGGATGGAGGCTTCCTATGGGTGATTTAACAATGGATTTCTTACGACTGATGCTGATGGCAGCCATGCTGCTCACCAGCCTGCAGGGCCAGGCGGCCGATGCGGCAACCGCCCCGGCACCGACTACACATGAAGTGGAATTTCTGCGCAGTGCCGACAAGGCCTGCACCGACTGCCACAAGGAGCAGGTCGAAGGCATGCACGGCAAGCACGGCCAGGCGACCAACCCCAACAACCTGGCGCCGGTCACCTGCACCAACTGCCACGGTCAGCCCTCCCCCCAACACAGGGAAGGGGTCAAGGACGTGATGCGCTTTAGCGACAGCTTCAAGGACAAACAGAGTACCGAGCGCTACCCCATCGCCGAGCAGAACGGGGTCTGCATGAGCTGTCACGAGCCCAAAGTGCTGCGCGAGGCGCTCTGGGCCCACGACGTGCACGCCACCAAGCTCACCTGCACCAGCTGCCACCAGCTGCACCCGGCCAAGGAGCCCATGGTGGCGATTCCAGAGAAGTCCCGCATCAAGCTCTGCGTCGACTGCCACAGCAAGCAGCATGAGGCCGTCAAGGCGGCCAAGGCGAACACCACCTCGGGCAAGGAGGCACAATGAGCTGCTCTCGCCGTCACTTCATGGCGGGGATGAGCGCGGGGGCCCTCATCATGATGACGGGGGCTGCTCGTGCCAACACCCGCTCCCTTGCCACCCCCCTCGCCCACAGCCAGACCATCGACGGGGTACGCTTTGGCATGATCCACGACGAGACGGCCTGCATCGGCTGTACCGCCTGCATGGATGCCTGCCGGGAGGTGAACCAGGTGCCAGAGGGGGTCTCGCGCCTCGAGATCATCCGCTCCGGCCCCATCGGCACCTTCCCCGATGCCGAGTACCACTTCTTTCGCAAGTCCTGCCAGCACTGCGACAACGCCCCCTGCGTACACGTCTGCCCGACCGGTGCCTCCCATATCCGCAAGGAGGATGGCATCGTCGACGTCAACCCGGATCTCTGCGTCGGCTGCATGTACTGTCTGGCCGCCTGCCCCTATCAGGTGCGCTTTATCAACCCTGTGACCAAGGTTGCCGACAAGTGCGACTTTTGCCGCAAGACCAACCTGGCGGCGGGCAAGGAGCCGGCCTGCGTGGAATCCTGCCCCACCAAGGCGCTGGTGTTCGGCAATCTGGATGACCCGGACAGCCCCATCGCCAAACGGCTGGTGAAGGAGACCACCTATCGCTACAAGCAGGCACTCGGCACCTCGCCCAAGATGTACCGCGTGCCCAAAGGGGAGATAAAGTCATGACCATGCAAGAGGCGTTTCACTTCCCTTCCCTCGTATGGGGATTTGTCCGATCGCCATCTACCGCAGTAACAGCAGGAGGAATGGATCATGTTGCATGACGCATTTCACTTCCCTGCACTGGTCTGGGACTGGCCCATCGCCATCTATCTCTTTCTGCTCGGCATCTCCGCCGGGGCCACCACCCTCTCGGTGCTGCTGCGCCGCAAGGGGGCCGGCAGCGAGAGCGGCATCATCAAGGCGACTGCCATTCTGGCGCCGGTGAGCGTGGTGCTGGGGTTACTGATCCTCATCTTCCACCTGGCCCGCCCCTGGACCTTCTGGAAGCTGATGTTCCACTACCAGTTCGACTCCGTGATGTCGATGGGGGTCATGCTGTTTCAGGTCTATATGGCGGTGCTGTTCGCCTGGCTGGCGGTGGTGTTTCGCTCCGAGATCGAGACCTTGCGCCGTCACCTGCTGCAAGAGAAGTTCGCCTTTGTGGATGATCTCATCGCTTGGCTTGCCCGCATCGAGCGGCTGCTGGCGCCGCTCTTGCTGCTGCTTGCCGTGCTGTTGGGGGCCTACACCGGCTTTCTGCTGTCGGCGCTCAAGACCTATCCGCTGTTGAACAACCCGGTGCTGCCGGTGCTGTTCCTCATCTCCGGCGTCAGCTCTGGCATCGCTTCCACCATCTTGCTGGCGGTTACCCTGTTCAAGGAGAACCATCACAGCCAGGGGGTGAGCTTTGTGCACCGCTTCGAGCGGCCAGTGCTGGCGGTGGAGGTGTTGCTGCT
>NZ_CAWMFQ010000182.1:6607-8484 GCF_963866995.1 Aeromonas sp. ZOR0002
GCATCGGCATGCTGCTGCCCCAGTTGCTGGCCCTGCTGGCCCCCGCGCCGCTGCGGGCCAAAAACGGCTATCTGGTACTGGTCTGCAGCCTGACCCTGGTGGGGATCCTGCTGCTTCGCTACTTCGTGCTCTATGCCGGCCAAATGACAGTCGTATAACGGTATGATCACCAGCGCCAGCCACCCTCGGGTGACTGGCGCTGGTTTGTTGCTGGCCCAATGAATTTCTGGTGATGCCACACCCGTTGCTTGGCAATGTTTTCCCCCAAAGGGAGACGACGCGGCGTGTGTGGCATGACATGAATGACATCAAAGATTGAACCGGAGGTTGTGTGCTGGCGGAGCTCGGCTATCTCTCACTGTTGCTGGCGACCGGGCTCGCCCTGCTGCAAGGGCTGCTGCCCTGGCTGGGATTGCGGCTCGCCTCACGCCCGCTGCTGGGCTGCGCAACACCGCTGGCCCTCCTGGTCGCGCTCCTGCTCGGGGCCGCCCTGCTGCTGCTCGCCAGCTGTTTTGGCCAGGATGACTTCACCCTGGTCTATGTGGCCCAGCACGCCAACAGCGCCCTGCCCCTTGGCTTCAAGCTGGCGGCCGTGTGGGGCGGCCACGAGGGCTCCATGCTGTTCTTCGTCTTTGCGCTGGGGCTGTGGGGCGCTTTGGTAGCTCTTTGCTCCAGGCGGGTCGATCCGCTGATCCGCACCCGGGTATTGGCCATCATGGGGCTGATCGTCGGGCTGTTCGGCCTCTATACCCTGATCTTCTCCAGCCCGTTTGACCGCCAGTTCCCGGGGCCGCTGGAGGGGCGCGATCTCAACCCCATGCTGCAAGACATCGGCCTCATCATTCACCCCCCCCTGCTCTATCTCGGTTACGTCGGCTTTGCGGTCAACTTCGCCTTCGCCATGGCGGCGCTGCACTCGGGTCGGCTCGATGGCGCCGTGGCCCACTGGAGCCGCCCCTGGGCGCTCGGCTCCTGGGTCTTTCTCACCGCCGGCATCGTGCTGGGTTCCTGGTGGGCCTATTACGAGCTCGGCTGGGGCGGCTGGTGGTTCTGGGATCCGGTAGAAAACGCCTCCCTCTTGCCCTGGCTGCTCGGCACCGCCCTGCTGCACGCCCTGGTGGTGTGCGAGAAGCGCGGGGCTTACGGCCACGCCGTGCTGCTGCTCTCCATCTTTACCTTTTCGCTCAGCCTGCTCGGCACCTTCGTGGTGCGCTCCGGGGTGCTCACCTCGGTACACGCCTTTGCGGTGGACCCCAGCCGCGGCCTCACCCTGCTGTTGCTGCTCGGTTTGCTATTGACCTGCGCCCTCACCCTGTTTGCCCTGCGGGCGGACATTCGCGCCCCCTACGCCCGCTTCGGCTTCTGGTCAAAGGAGGGGCTGCTCGGCGCCGCCATCCTGCTGCTTTGCGTGGCCTGCGCCAGCGTGCTGCTCGGCACCTTCTACCCCATGGTGTTCCAGTCGCTTCATCTGGGTTCGCTCTCGGTGGGCGCCCCCTATTTCAATACCATCTTCGTGCCGCTAGCCCTCTGCCTGATGGCGCTGATGACCCAGCTGCCGCGCCTGCGCTGGCAGCATCTGGCTGCCCAGCGCCGCATCAAGGTGCTGCTCCCATGCCTGTTTGGCCTGCTGGGGGGCGCCTTGCTGAGCCTCGCCTATCCCGAGCCGCTGCGGGCAAGCTGGCTGGGGCTTGCGGCCAACGTGCTGAGCCTCTGGCTCATGGCCAGCCTGCTGCTCCCGCTCTTGCAACCGGTCGCCCTGCGCGAGCTAACCCTCAATCGGTTCGGTAGCCTGCTGGCCCATCTCGGGGTAGCGGTGTGTGCCCTAGGCATCGCGCAGGTGAGTCAACACAGTCAGGAGGGGGGCGCCGTACTCGCCG
>NZ_CAWMFQ010000182.1:8560-10033 GCF_963866995.1 Aeromonas sp. ZOR0002
GGGAGCGAGCCCATCATCGGCCCCAACTACACCGCCGAGCGTATCACACTTAGCGTGCATCAGGATGGTAAAGAGGTCGCCAGGCTGACCCCGGAGCGGCGCCACTACAGCGTGCGCACCATGAACATGAACGAGCCCGGCATCGCGTGGGGAATGCTTGGCGATCTCTACGTGGTGCTTGGCGAGAAGATGGGACCCGGCGCCTATGCCATGCGGCTGCACTACAAGCCACTGGTGCGCTGGATCTGGTTCGGTGGCCTGTTGATGATGACGGGCGGTGCCCTGCGCCTGCTCGCCCGCCGGCCGCTGCTGGCTAGCCATCCTGCGCCAGCGACCGCCCCCTACCCTCGGCTTGAACAGGAGTCCTTATGAACACTCGTCTGCGCCTGTTCGTGCCGCTCGTGCTCACCCTGGGGCTCTGTACCCTGCTCTGGCTCGGCCTTGGCAACAACCCCTACAGCCAGGATGAGGCCGTCGCAGGGCGTACCCTGCCCGCGTGGCAGAGTGACGATCTGTTCGGCGGCGCCCCCATCCACACCGCGGCGCTCAAGGGGGAGCCCTTCGTGCTCAACGTCTGGGCCAGCTGGTGCCCCAACTGCCGCGCCGAGCATCCGCTGCTGGGTGAGCTGGCCAGCGCCGTGCCCCTCTATGGCCTCAGCTACCGGGACAAGGGGGATGCCGCCCGCGCCTGGCTCACCGAGGCGGGCAACCCCTATCGCGCCGTGCTGGCCGACCCCGACGGCCGACTCGCACTGGAGCTCGGCGTCTACGGCACGCCGGAAACCTATCTCTTCGCCGGCGACGGCACCCTGCTGACCCGCCATACCGGCCTGCTCACCCGGGAGATCTGGCAACGCCAGTTTGCCCCCCTGCTTGCAAAGGCCCGTAGCAACACCGCCAGCCAGCCCGAAGTGGAAAGAGAAGTGGAGAGAGAAGTAAAGAGACAAGTGCAGGAGAGCAAGCCATGAGCCGTCTCGGCCACGCCCTGATCGCGCCGCTCTTGCTGGCCTTGAGCCTCGGGGCCCTTGCCAGCGGGGTCGACACCTATGAGTTTCGCCACCCCGAGCGGCAGACCCGCGCTCAGGATCTGGCCCGCGCCCTGCGCTGCCCCCAGTGCCAGAACCAGAACCTGGTGGAGTCCAACTCCCCCATCGCCCGGGATCTGCGGCTTGAGGTCTACCGCTGGGTGGACGAGGGACAGTCTGATGAGCAGGTGATCGCCCGCATGACGGAGCGCTTCGGCGACTTCGTGCGCTACGATCCCCCCTTCAAGCGCAGCACGGCGCTGCTGTGGGGCGGCCCCGCCCTCTTGCTGTTGTTGGCGCTCAATCGCCTGCGCAGGAGCCTGCATCGCCGGCAACCGGCGCAGGTGCCGCTTGTCGGCGACAGAGCCGAGGGGGCGCTCGCCCACGACCCCAGGGCCGAGCTGAACCGGCTGATCATGGCCGAGCAGCAGGCGGGGCTTGCCCCCCA
>NZ_CAWMFQ010000183.1:0-3631 GCF_963866995.1 Aeromonas sp. ZOR0002
CATCTGGGTGGCGTTCTCGGCGGCAAACAGGATGGCGGCGGCGCAATCCTTGCGGCTGGTGCGGCCCTGATCGCAGGCGCTCGCCACCGAATAGACCAGCGCCCGGCTGCTGGCGAGACGGGTATACATGTCGGCGAGCTTGCCCTGCACCAGCTGAAACTCGCCGATGGCCTGACCGAACTGCTTGCGCTCGCGCACATAGGGGAGCACCACGTCCATGCAGGCCTGCATGATGCCAAGGGGGCCTGCTGCCAGCACCACCCGCTCGTAGTCGAGCCCGCTCATCAGTACCTTGACCCCGCCGTGCAGGGGGCCCAGCAGGTTCTCCTGCTTCACCCGGCAGTTGTCGAACACCAGTTCGCAGGTACTGGAGCCGCGCATGCCGAGCTTGTCGAGCTTCTGGGCGGTGGAAAAACCGGGAGTACCCGCCTCGACGATAAAGGCGGAAATCCCTTTGGGCCCGGCGGCGGCATCGGTCTTGGCATAGATGACGAAGGTGTCGGCATCGGGTCCGTTTGTGATCCACATCTTGTTGCCGTTCAGCACGAAGTGATCCCCCTCGCGCATTGCTGTGAGGCGCATGCTCACCACGTCGGAGCCGGCACCCGGCTCGCTCATGGCCAGCGCCCCCACGTGTTTGCCGCTGACCAGATCAGGCAGATATCTCGCCTTCTGATCAGGGGTGCCGTGGCGGTGGATCTGGTTGATGCAGAGGTTGGAGTGGGCGCCGTAGGAGAGGCCGACCGAGGCGCTGGCGCGGCTCACCTGCTCCACCACCAGCACATGGGCAAGATAGCCGAGGTTCACCCCGTCATACTCCTCCGCCACCGTGATGCCGTGCAGCCCCAGCTCACCCATGCGGGGCCAGAGATCCCGGGGAAAAGCGTTGCTCTGATCGATCTCGCTGGCGCGCGGTGCGATCACTTTCTGGCAGAAAGCCTCGACCTGTTCGGTCAGGGCCTGGAGGGTTTCATCCATCAGGGCATGCATCCGTGCTCTCCTTGGTGCAGTGGACTGCCGATTTCCCCTGCCATCAGGGTGATGACTGGTCAGTCCATTCGTGATTCAAGTTTACGTTAGCGTAAACGTAAATGAGTTGTTAGTCTAAGGTAAATTCGATGGCAGCCCGCCGCAAGGGGCTACCCGGGCAGAGGAGCGCAAGGAGTGAACAGGATGTGCAACAGCAACATGGATGTGGCCGGCCTGCAGTGGCCTGCCATCGCCTGCCAACGGGCTAGGAGGGGGGCATGAGCCAGCATCACACCCAGTACGGGGATCTGCCGCTCTACATCGGTGGCGAGGCGTGTCCGTCCGCAAGCGACGAGTGGATAGAGGTGACCGACCCGGCGGACCAGCATCTGCTGGCGCGGGTGCCGAAAGCGACCTCTGCGGAAATTGAGCTGGCGGTGCGCACCACTCACGAGGCCTATCTGCTGTGGCGAGAGGTGCCGACCTCCGAGCGGGCTCGGGTGATGTTCAACTACCAGCATCTGTTGAAAGTGCATCACGACGAGCTGGCGACCCTGCTGGCCCAGGAAACCGGCAAGAACCTGGCGGATGCCAAAGGGGATGTGTGGCGAGGCATCGAGGTGGTGGAGCAGGCCTGCGCCATTGCGAGCCAGACTCTGGGGGAGACCATGGGCAACGTGGCGCGCCGGGTCGACGGCCACTCCTGGGTGCAGCCCCTCGGGGTCTGCGTCGGCATCACGCCGTTCAACTTTCCGGCCATGATCCCACTCTGGATGTTCCCGCTGGCGGTGGCCTGCGGCAACGGCTTTGTGCTCAAGCCCTCCGAGCAGGATCCGCTCACTCCCATGCGCCTGGCCGAGCTGTTTACCGAGGCGGGGGCCCCCAGGGGCATTCTGTCGGTGGTGCATGGCGGCGCCGAGCAGGTGGATGCGCTGCTGGCCCATCCCGATGTCAAGGCAGTCAGTTTCGTGGGCTCGGCCCGGGTCGGCGGCCACGTCTATCGCAGCGCCACGTCGCAGCTCAAGCGGGCCCAGTGTTTTGTCGGTGCCAAGAACCACATGGTGATCATGCCGGATGCCAACAAGACTCAGGTGCTCGGCAACCTGGTGGGGGCCGGGGTCGGCGCCGCCGGTCAGCGCTGTATGGCCATCAGCGTGGCGGTGTTCGTGGGGAGCGCCAGGGAGTGGATCCCGGAGCTCGCCGCCGAGTTCGCCAAGGTGAAACCCGGCGTCTGGCACGATCCCGAGGCGGCTTATGGCCCCCTCATCAGCCCGGAGGCGAAAGTCAGGGTGGAGGGGCTTATCGAGGCGGGGATTGCCGAGGGAGCCGAGTGCCTGCTGGACGGCCGTTTTTGCGACGTGCCCGGCTACCCGGTGGGCAACTGGGTGGGGCCGACCCTGTTTCGCGGCGTGACCCCCGAGATGCGCATCTACCGGGAGGAGATCTTCGGGCCCGTGCTGGCCTGCCTCGAGGTGGGGAGCCTGGATGAGGCGCTTGCCCTCATCAACGCCAACCCCTATGGCAACGGCACCTCCCTCTTCACCGGCTGTGGCGCCGCCGCTCGCAAGTTCCGCCACGAGGTGGCGGTGGGCCAGGTGGGGATCAACGTGCCCATCCCGGTGCCGCTGCCGTTCTTCTCCTTCACCGGCTGGCGTGGCTCCTTCTACGGGGATCTGCATGCCTACGGCAAGCAGGCGGTGCGTTTTTACACCGAGACCAAGACGGTCACCGAACGCTGGTTCGACGAAGACATTCCCAGCGGCCCCAATATGACCATTCAACTGCGCTAATGGCAGGTTGCCCGGGCGCCCCCATTGGTAGCAACGGATCGACGGAACAAGTACAAAGGAAGCGAACAAGATGGATTTTACCCTGACCGAATCCCAACGGGCCTGTGTCGAGTCGGCCGGCGCCTTCGCCGATCTGGCGCTCAAACCCCACGCCGCGCGCTGGGACAGGGAGCACGAGTTCCCCATCCCCACCATCAAGCAGGCGGCGGCGCTGGGCCTGTGCGGCCTCTATACCCCGGAGCAGTATGACGGCCTGGGCCTGAGCCGGCTCGATGCCAGCCTCATCTTCGAGCGCCTCGCCATGGGCTGCACCTCCACCACCGCCTATCTCACCATCCACAACATGGTGAGCTGGATGCTGGGCAGCTGGCTGCTTGCCGAGGTGGCCGAGGAGTGGGTACCGAGGCTCGCCAGCGGCGAGTTGCTGGGATCCTACTGCCTCACCGAGCCGGGGGCGGGCTCCGACGCTGCGGCCCTCAAGACCCGCGCCGTGCGCGATGGCGAAGATTACCTTCTCGACGGCAGCAAGGTGTTCATCTCGGGCGCCGGCAGCACCGACGTGCTGGTGGTGATGGCCCGCACCGGTGGCGAGGGGGCCAAGGAGATCTCTGCCTTCATGGTACCGGCCCAGACCCCTGGCGTGAGTTACGGCAAGGCGGAGGAAAAGATGGGCTGGAACAGCCAGCCGACCCGGGAGGTGAACTTCAATGCCGTGCGCATTCCCGCTCGCTTCCGGCTGGGGGAGGAGGGGGAAGGGTTCAAGTTCGCCATGCAGGCGCTCGATGGGGGGCGCATCAACATCGCGAGCTGTTCGCTGGGCACTGCCCAGCAGGCTCTCAATGATGCCCTAGCCCATGTGCAGCAGCGCCAGC
>NZ_CAWMFQ010000183.1:3670-5372 GCF_963866995.1 Aeromonas sp. ZOR0002
GCCTGGTGCGCCATGGCCAAGCGTTTTGCCACCGACGTGGGGCACCGCATCTGCGACGACGCCCTGCAACTCTTTGGCGGCTATGGTTATATCCGCGAGTATCCGCTTGAGCGCTATCTGCGCGATACCCGGGTGCACCGCATTCTGGAAGGGACGAATGAAGTGATGCGGCTCATCATCGCCCGCCGCCTGCTGGCCGACCCCGGCCTGTCGCTGGAGTAGCGGGAGTAGCCTGCCCTGAGGATGCAGTCGGCGCGTCCTCAGGCTTTGTGAGCCAGGTGCAGGTTGGCTCCATTCAACCCTGTCATCATGGGGCAGTTTTTTTGACAAGGACAACGCAATGACAAGGATCAGGCTCGAATATCACGGCCACGTGGCCTACATCACCCTCGATCACCCACCCGCCAACACCTGGACGCTCGCCAGCCTGAAAGCCTTCTTGCAGATGATGGTGGAGCTGGATGGTCGCCCCGACGTGGTGGCCCTGGTGATCCGCGGTGCCGGAGAGAAATTCTTCTGCGCCGGCGCCGATCTCAAGATGTTCGCCGACGGCAGCCTGGCGCACGCCCGCGAGGTGGCCGAGGCCTTTGGCCACGCCTTCGAGGCGCTGGCCCGCTTTCACGGGGTCAGCATCGCCGCCATCAACGGCTATGCCATGGGAGGGGGGCTCGAAGTCGCGCTGGCCTGCGACATCCGCATCGCCGAGCAGCAGGCCAAGCTGGGGCTGCCGGAGGCCTCGGTGGGCTTGCTGCCCTGTGCTGGCGGCACCCAGCGCCTCACCGAGCTGGTGGGGCCGGGCTGGGCCAAGCGGATGATCCTCTGCGGCGAGAAGGTGAGCGCCACCCTGGCCTACGAGATGGGGCTGGTGGAGGAGGTGGTGACCGAGGGGCACGCCTGGGAGGCGGCGCAGCAGATGGCCCAGCTGGTGGAGCGCCAGAGCCCGAGCGCCCTGCGTGCCTGCAAACAGCTCATCAATCAGGGGCGAAGCACCCACAGGGACGCGGCGCTGCCGCTCGAGCGCAGCCTCTTTCTCGCCCTGTTTGACGATGCCAACCAGCGCGAAGGGGTGGCGGCCTTCCTCGAGAAGCGGGCCCCGCGCTGGCGCTATGACCAATCCAGGCCGAAAGAGTGAGGGAGTGAAGGATGAATGAGGTATTGATGGCGACCCGCCATGTCGCAGGGGCTGACACCCGGTCTGCGGGGGCCGACCATGAGTGAGCCCGTGCGCATCGAGACCCACCCCACGGCGGATGGCCGCCACATCGGCATGCTGACTCTGGACAGCCCCGCCTCCCTCAATGCCCTGAGCCTTGAGATGATCCAGTTGTTGCAGGGGGCGTTGACCCGCTGGGAGCAGGATCCGGCCATCGTCTGCGTGTTGTTGCAAGGGGCCGGCGAGAAGGCATTCTGCGCCGGTGGTGACATCCGCTCCTTTTATTACCGCAAGCAGGAGGCGAGCCACTCTGAATTGTTCGGCTATGCCCGCGACTTCTTCCTGCAGGAGTACCGGCTCGATCACCACATCCACTGCTACGGCAAGCCCCTTGTCTGCGTGGCGGACGGCATCTGCATGGGGGGCGGCATCGGCCTCTTTGCCGGGGCCGAATTCCGGGTGGTGACAGAGAAGAGTCTGTTCGCCATGCCGGAGGTAACCATAGGCCTCTATCCGGATGTGGGGGCCAGCTGGTTTTTGAGACTGTGA
>NZ_CAWMFQ010000184.1:0-574 GCF_963866995.1 Aeromonas sp. ZOR0002
CACAGTACCCTGGAGGCGATCCGGCTGTTTGGCAACCTGGAAACCGAATCCAGCAAGCTGCTGCAAATCGTGTTGTTCGGCCAGCCCGAGCTGGATGCCAGGCTCGGGCAGCCCCGTCTTCGCCAGTTGCGCCAGCGCATCGGTTTTTCCTACCGCCTGCGGCCGCTGCGGCTCGACGAGACCCGGGCCTATCTGGAGTACCGGCTGCAGGTGTCCGGTTATCGCGGAGCCGCCCTGTTCGATGGCCGCGCCCTGCGCAGGCTGTGGCGCGCATCCCGCGGCATTCCCCGCCTCATCAACATACTGGCGCAGAAGTGCCTGATGCTGGCCTATGGTCGCGGTGTGCGGCGGATCGACAGCGCCCTGGTCCGGCTCGCCATCCGGGATACCGATGATGCCCGCCGTGGCCGTCTCACCCTCTGGTGGCCCCTGTTGTTGTTGCTGGGCACTGCCCTGGCGTATGGAGTCTGGTCATGAGCGTGATCAATCAGATGCTGAAAGATCTGGATAGGCGTCAGCAAGAGGCCGGGGGAGCCGCCGTCTATGTGGCGCCGGTGCGCCAGCAAGACTGTGA
>NZ_CAWMFQ010000185.1:0-2966 GCF_963866995.1 Aeromonas sp. ZOR0002
CGCCATGACCAGGAGCGGCGCCACGTTGGCGGCGATGGCGGCGTTGTGGGCCGGGCTGCCGCGCCCTTCCAGGATGGCGGCGGTGATGGCGCGGTTCTCCTCGGGCTCACCGCCCTGGATGGCGTTGACCGGGTAGGTGTCGAGGCCAAAGTCCGCCGGGGTGAGCAAGTACTCGCGAATTTCGCCGTCGCGGATCTCCGCCACCTGGGTCGGGCCGTGGATGGCAATCTCGTCGAGACCGGCGCCGTGCACCACCATACCGGTTTTCAGGCCGAGTGCCAGCAGGGTTTCGGCGATGGGGCGCACCAGCTCGGGGGCATAGACCCCCATCAGCTGGAAGCTGGGGCGAGCGGGGTTGATGAGCGGCCCCAGCACGTTGAACAGGGTGCGGGTCTTGAGGGCCTGGCGCACCGGCATGGCGTGGCGCACCCCGGCGTGGTACTGGGGGGCGAACAGGAAGCAGACCCCGAGCTCGTCCAGGCAGCGGCGGGCCTGGGCCGGGCTCATGTCGAGCTTGATGCCCATTTTATCGAGCAGATCGCTCGACCCCGACTTGCTCGAGACCGAGCGGTTGCCGTGCTTGGCCACTTTCAGGCCGCAGGCGGCGGCCACCAGGGCCGAGGTGGTGGAGACGTTGATGGTGTTGAGGCCGTCCCCTCCGGTGCCGACGATGTCGCAGAAGGCATAGTCCGGGCGCGGGAAGTCGCGGGCTTCGGCCAAGAGCGCCTCGGCGGCGCCGGCGATCTCCTCCGGGGTCTCCCCCTTGAGCTTGAGGGCGGTCAGAAGGCTCGCGAGCACGATGGGATCCACTTCACCACGAACCACCTGGCCGAAGGCGTCGCGGGCGGCGTCGCGGGTGAGAGACTGACCCTGATAGAGGGTGTTGAGATGTTGATGCATGGTCTCTTCCTTACCGCACGTG
Organism: Aeromonas sp. ZOR0002; assembly: GCF_963866995.1. Taxonomy (NCBI): domain Bacteria; kingdom Pseudomonadati; phylum Pseudomonadota; class Gammaproteobacteria; order Aeromonadales; family Aeromonadaceae; genus Aeromonas; species Aeromonas sp. ZOR0002. Next base: position 923 of record NZ_CAWMFQ010000185.1, read on the forward strand.
GCTTTCTGGACGGGTGACATGGGCGAGGGCCTGGGTGAGCAGACGGGCCCCTTCGCTGGTCATGATGGATTCCGGGTGGAACTGGAAGCCCAGCACCCGCTCGTCACGCTGCTCGATGGCCATGGGCATGCCCTGATAGTGGGCAATCACCTGCAACTCTTGTGGCACATAGGTGGCCACCAGGGAGTGGTAGCGGGCCACCGGCAAGGGGCTCGGCAGCCCCGCGAAGGCGCCATGGCCGTTGTGCTCGATGAGAGAGCGCTTGCCGTGGACGATTTCCCCCGCCGCCCCGACGGTGCCGCCGTAGGCTTCGCACAGGGCCTGATGACCGAGGCAGATGCCGAGGATGGGCACCCGGCCCCGGGCCAGCTTGATGAGATCGATGAGGCAGCCCGCCTCATGGGGGGCGCCCGGCCCCGGGGAGAGCACCAGCACGGCGTCCCCTTCGCAGGCGTCGATCTCCTGCATGATGCGGCTCGCAGGCAGGCTGTTGCGGTAGATGCGCACCGGGTAGCCCAGGGTGCGGAACTGGTCGACGAGGTTGTAGGTAAACGAGTCGAAGTTGTCGAGCAGGAAGATGTTAGTCATGGGACTGCTCCTTCGAAGTGCGGAACTGGTCGGCCAAAGCGTTGTAAGTGAACGAATCGACGTTGTCGAGCAGGAAGATGTTAGTCATGGCTCACGTCCTTGTGTTGTTCCTGCTGGGCGCTGAGGGCCTGCAGGGAGGTGCCATGGCTGGCAGCGATGGCGGCCAGCACGGCCGCCGCCTTGGCGCGGGTCTCGTCCGCCTCGGCCTGGGGTTTGGAGTCATAGACCACCCCGGCGCCGGCCTGGACATGGGCGACCCCCTCTTTCACGAAGGCGGAGCGAATGACGATGCAGGTGTCCATTTCACCAGCACCGTTGAGGTAACCCACGGCGCCGCCGTAGCTGCCGCGACGCTTGCCTTCCACCATGCGGATAAGCTCGCTGGCGCGCAGCTTGGGGGCACCGGTCAGGGTGCCCATGTTCATGCAGGCCTGGTAGGCGTGCAGGGCGTCAAGGTCGGCGCGAAGGGTGCCCACCACCCGGGAGACCAGGTGCATGACGTGGCTGTAGCGATCCACTTTCAGCAGATCTTTGACGTAGCGGGTGCCGGGGGCGGAGATGCGGGCGATGTCGTTGCGACCCAGATCCACCAGCATCAGGTGCTCGGCCACCTCTTTCTCGTCCTGGCGCAGCTCCAGCTCGATGCGGCCGTCCAGATCCAGGTTGATGCTGCCGTCCGGGTTGAGCCCACGGCGGCGGGTGCCGGCGATGGGGTACATCTCCACCTGGCGGCTGTTGGCGCAGAACTTGACCGCGCTCTCGGGGGAGGCGCCAAACAGGGTGAAGCCCTCGTCCTGCACGTAGAACATGTAGGGGCTGGGGTTGGTCTGCTTGAGGCGGCGATAGGCGGCGACGGGGTCCGGGCAGGGGAGGGAGAAGCTGCGGGACGGCACCACCTGGAAGATGTCACCACGGCGGATGAAGCCCTTGAGCTTCTCGACCTCGGCGCAGAACTGCTTGTCCCCCTTGTCGACGGCCAGGGCGCCGGTCAGCGGCGCCGTGCCCTGCGGCGCAGGCAGCGGCTGCTGACAGGCCTGCTTGAAGGACTCGAGGCGAGTGGTCAGGCGGGCGTAGCGCGCGTCCAGCTGCTCATCCTCTTCACCGCCGAAGAGGCAGGCCACCAACTGGGTGCTCTGCTTGATGTGATCGATGGTGATCAGGGTCTCGGCCACATAGAAGCAGTAGTCAGGGCAGTCGTTGCTCCCCTCTGGCACCTCGGGCAAGTCTTCAAAGGAGGCGATGAGGTCGTAGGCGAAGCTGCCCGCCATGAAGAGGGCCTCTTTGCCCTGCTGGCATTGCAGCTCCCGCTGCAGGGTGCGCAGCACGTCCAGCACGCTGCTGCCCTTGAGACGGCTGTCTTCGTCAAGCTCCCGATCGGACGCCGGGAAGTCGAGGTGCAGCTCGTCCGCCACCCGGGTCTGGGTGATGACGGCGGGCAGGCGCTGCTTCTATGTGG
>NZ_CAWMFQ010000185.1:2991-4186 GCF_963866995.1 Aeromonas sp. ZOR0002
TCGATGCGCAGGCAGGCGTCCACCAGCAGCAGGCTCTGGGTACCGGCCTTGGAGTCGATCTCCACCGATTCGAGCAGCAGGTTGTTGGGTCTGTCCTGGCAGAGTCGGGTATAGAGTGCCAGGGGGTCTGTCACATAGGGGGCATTGAGCCGGATGGTATCGAATTCGCCCAGGGGCAAACGGGTCTTGTTGCCTGTCATAATGCCTTCCCTTGCATGTGTTGTGTGTCACCGATGGTCATGGCGCTGTCTCTCTTGAAAATGGGTCGGGTTCGGGTCACGTCAGCGAGTTCGCCATCGCCATGTCAGTGTGCTTCTCTGAATTGTCGGTTTCATCACAGGTCCATTTGCCGGATAATAAAAAAGCCCGCTGGGGTCAGCGGGCTTTTTCTTTGGGTTCTTAACTTGCTGTCAGATTACAGGTACAGCAACGACCACACGCCCGCATGTCAGGGAGTGTGCCACCACCAGATGGTCAGGATGGAAGTCGCTTGCATGAGATTGAGTCCTGTAAAAAGATGTTTGCAATGAAGTGCCTACAGAAAACGATAAAGCCGCGGCCAAGTCAAGTCGCTTTTTTGCCGGCCTTTTCCAGGCAGGTCCCAAACAAGAGCGAAACACGCCGATGAGATTCGATCTTCATTGCCACACCACCGCCTCGGACGGGGTGCTGAGCCCCGCCGACCTGGTGCGCCGCGCCGCCGAAAAAGGGGTGGAGGTGTTAGCGGTCACTGACCACGATACCCTCGACGGGCTTGAAGAAGTGCGCCAGACCATCTCGGCCGACCAGTTGCCACTGCGCCTGGTGAGCGGGGTGGAGATCTCCACCGGGTGGGAGCATCACGAGATCCACATCGTGGCCCTCGGGGTGGACGAGAAAAATCCCCAGTTGCTCGCCTTTCTGGCAGGGCAGCGGGCTCGCCGGGAGGCGCGCGCCGAGGAGATCGGGCGTCGTCTGGAGAAGTGCCTCATCCCGGGCACCTATGAAGAGGCCAAGCAGCTCGCCGGTGACGCCGCCGTGACCCGGGCCCACTTTGCCCGGGTGCTGGTGGCGCGCGGGGTGGCCGACAATATGCAGAAGGTGTTCAAGAAGTACCTGAGCCGGGGCAACAAGGGCTATGTGCCCGCCGAGTGGCCCGGGATGGGGGAGGCCATCGAGGCCATCCACGCCGCAGGCGGGCTGGCGGGGCTGGCCC
>NZ_CAWMFQ010000185.1:4241-16383 GCF_963866995.1 Aeromonas sp. ZOR0002
GGTGGCCTTCAAGGCCGTCGGGGGGGATGCCATGGAGGTCTCCCTGCCCCAGCAGAGCCCACAGGAGCGGGCGAATCTCGGCCAGTGGGCCAGGGAGCACGATCTCTATATTTCGGTGGGGTCCGATTTTCACTTCCCCTCCAACTGGACCGAGCTTGGCCGCCACCTCTGGCTCCCCAAGGAGGGGATGCCGCTGTGGCTCGGTCACCCCGGTCATTTCGGGCTCACCCCCGAGGAGCATGCGGGCCTGCTGGCCAGCCGCTGACCCCCGGGCCGGCATCTTTGATGCAGGCGAGTCTGCGTCAAACAGGTTAAGGTAGTGTCATGGGCCAAGGGGCCCTTGACCATGAAGCGGGCAACGAGCGTGCCCCCTATCGCGAGAAGAGCATATGAGTCAGCATTTTTACGTACATCCCGACAATCCCCAGGTTCGCCTCATCAGCCAGGCGGTGCAGATCCTGCAAAACGGCGGCGTCATCGTCTATCCCACCGACTCCGGCTACGCCCTGGGCTGCCAGATGGGCAACAAGGATGCCCTGGAGCGCATCTGCCGCATCCGTCGCATCGAGCCGAACCACGACTTCACCCTGGTGTGCCGGGATCTCTCGGAGATCTCCACCTATGCCAAGGTGGACAACACTGCCTTCCGGCTGGTCAAGAACAACACCCCCGGACCCTACACCTTCATCTTCAAGGCCACCAAGGAGGTGCCGCGTCGCCTCATGAACGAGAAGAAGAAGACCATCGGCATCCGGGTCCCGGCCAACAACATCGCGCTGGCCTTGCTCGAGGCCCTCGGTGAGCCGCTGCTCTCCACCACCCTGATCCTGCCGGGCTCCGAGATGGCGGAGTTCGACCCCGAGGAGATTGCCGACAAGCTCGGCAAGCAGCTGGATCTGGTGGTCAACGGCGGGTATCTGGGCGAGCAGCCCACCACTGTGGTGGACTTCTCCGACGACGAGCCCGTGCTGCGTCGCCGCGGTGCCGGGGATCCGACGCCTTTTGAGTGATCTTGCCGACCCCGTGCCCGCGCTGACAACCCCCGCGGGCACGACGGGGGAGGCTTCCCTTCCCCCGCCCATCGCCACCGTGCTGGGGCAGCCCTACCATGAGCTGCCCCAGGACTTGTTCATCCCCCCCGATGCGCTGGAGGTGTTTCTCGACACCTTCGAGGGGCCGCTGGATCTCTTGCTCTACCTCATCCGGCGCCAGCAGCTCGACATCCTCAACCTGCCCATCCTGCAGATCACCGCCCAGTACATGGAGTACGTGGATCTGATGCAGGGGCTCAACCTCGAGCTGGCGGCGGAATACCTGCTGATGGCGGCCTGGCTCGCGGAGATAAAGTCCCGCCTGCTGCTGCCCAAGGCTCCGGAGCTGGAAGACGAGGAGGAGGGAGAAGACCCTCGCGTCACCCTCATTCGTCGCCTGCAGGAGTACGAGCGCTACAAGCTGGGAGCGGAGCGGGTCAATGCCCTGCCGAGGGTGGAGCGGGAGATCTTCGTCGCCGCCGCCATGGCGCCGGATTTTGGTGCCTTGAAGCCATTGGCGCCCGATGTTTCTCTGGTTGAACTCGCCCTTTACATGCAAAGTGTGGTAAAACGCGCGACTCATTTTGAACATCACCAGATCCGCCGCGAGCAGATCCCGACCCGGGTAAGGATGGCGGAGATCCTTGCCATGCTCTCCCTGGGCCAGACCCTGCGCCTGGAGCAGGTGCTGCGGGCCGAGGAGGGGCGCATGGGGGTGCTGGTGACCTTCCTGGCCCTGCTGGAGCTGTGCAAGGAGCAATTGATCTGGATCTTGCAGGCGGAGCCCCTGGGCCCCATCCATTTTGCCCTGGCGAGTCAGGGGAAAGGGGAGGTGCATGAGCATCTACACTGAGCGAGGGGCGGCGCCAGGGGCGCGGAACCGGGAGGTCCACCGTGGCGCTGCCTGCTGAACGATTGAAGACCCTGATCGAGGCGGCGATTTTCGTGGCGGGGCGTCCCCTCACGGTGAGCGAAATCAAGGGCAGCGTGCTCTCGGACTACCCGGTCACCGGCCGCTATGTCCAGCTGCTGCTGGCAGAGCTCAGACAGGATTACAGCGAGCGGGGGGTCGAGCTCAAAGAGGTCGCCTCCGGCTGGCGTTTCCAGGCCCGCCAGGAGTATGCCGAGGAGCTGTCGCGCCTGTGGAGCGAGCGGGCTCCCCGTTATTCCCGCGCCGTGATGGAGACGCTGACGCTGATTGCCTATCGTCAGCCCATCACCCGGGCGGAGATAGAAGCTATCCGCGGGGTGGCGGTGTCGAGCCAGATCGTCAACACCCTCAAGGAGCGTGGCTGGGTGCGCAGCATCGGCCACAAGGAGGTGACGGGTCGCCCCGAGCTGCTCGCCACCACCCGTGAATTTCTGGACTATTTCAACCTGCAGAGTCTGGAGCAGCTCCCCGAGCTGGATCCCGAGCTGCAGGCCCCCTTGTCGCTCATGCCGGGCGAGGGCGGTGACGGTCAGCCTCTGGCAGGCCGTGCTGAGCATGAACATGGTGGGGAGGCCAACGGGGCCGTCCCACAAGAGCCAAGGTTGTCCGCGATGTCGGCGGGCAGCGATCAACAATCAGGTAAACCCGATGAGTGAAAAACTGCAAAAAGTATTGGCCCGCGCGGGTCAAGGCTCCCGTCGTGAGATGGAGGCCCTGATCACCGCAGGTCGGGTCAGCGTGGATGGCAAGGTCGCCACGCTGGGGGATCGCGTCGAAGTGAACGCCGTGATTCGGGTGGATGGCCACCAGGTCAAGACCCGCGCCGCAGAGGAAGTGATCTGCCGCGTGCTGGCCTACCACAAGCCCGAAGGGGAGATGTGCACCCGCCACGATCCGGAAGGACGTCCCACCGTGTTTGATCGTCTGCCCAAGATGGATGGCGCCCGCTGGATTGCGGTGGGCCGCCTCGACGTCAACACCTCCGGTCTCTTGCTGTTCACCACCGACGGCGAGCTGGCGAACCGCCTGATGCACCCGAGCCACGAAGTGGAGCGGGAATACGCGGTGCGGGTCTTTGGCGAGATCACCGAAGCCATGCTGCAGCGCCTGCGCAAGGGCGTGCAGCTGGAAGACGGCATGGCCAAGTTCAACAAGATCAAGCCCGCCGGTGGCGAGGGTCTGAACCAGTGGTTCAACGTCACCCTGACCGAGGGCCGCAACCGGGAAGTGCGCCGCCTGTGGGAATCCCAGGAAGTGCAGGTGAGCCGCCTGATGCGTATCCGCTACGGCGACGTCAAGCTGGATCGCGGCATCCCCCGCGGCGGCTGGCAGGAGCTGAAGTTGCCCGAAGTGAACTACCTGCGCGGCCTGGTCAACCTGCCCAACGAGACCGAGTCCAAGGTCGATCTGCAGCAGGATGGCAAGAGCACCCGCCACAAGCAGGCCGCCCAGATCCGTCGCGCCGTGAAGCGCCACAAGGAGATGCAGGGCAAGGAGCCGCGCGCCCGTGCCACCACCGCCCGTCGCAAGCCGACCTCCTCTACCCGCAACTCCGGCACCGGCAGCAAGTAAGCCGCCGCCACGGGCCGCTCGCCCACGACACGCCACAAGCCCGCACCCCAAGGTGCGGGCTTTTTTGTGTTCCGGACATGTTCCCGGCCTGGTACGACAAAGAGGGCGGCGCAGGGGGCTTTTCATTCCTTTTACTAATGCATTTTTGTTTTCATCAATTTCTCTTTCTTTTTTTTCGACCCTGCCGAGGGAGCTGTTGCCCTGCCGGGACGGGCTTGTTAGCCTTTCGCGCACAAAGACAGGAGAAACCAATGAGCAAGGTACTGGATGAGCTGCTGGCGTTGCTGGCGCTCGAAAAGATCGAGGAGGGCCTGTTTCGGGGCCAGAGCCAGGATCTCGGGTTGCGATCCGTGTTTGGCGGACAGGTGATGGGGCAGGCCTTGTCAGCCGCCAAGCAGACGGTGGCAAGCGACCGCCAGGTCCACAGTTTCCACTCCTACTTCCTGCGCCCCGGGGATGCCAACAAGCCCATCGTCTACGACGTGGAGAACATCCGCGACGGCCAGACCGTCTCCACCCGCCGGGTCAAGGCCATCCAGAATGGCAAGCCCATCTTCTACCTCAACGCCTCCTTCCAGGTGGAGGCCGAGGGCTTCGAGCATCAGGCGAAGATGCCGGGCGGCATCACGCCTCCCGAGCAGCTCAAGAGCGAGCTGGAGCTGGTGCGTCCCTACGAGCAGATGATCCCGGCGGCCCTGCGGGACAAGATCCTGTGCGAGAAGCCCATCGAAATTCGCCCCGTGACCCTGGTGGACCCCATTCGCCCGGATGTTCACGAGCCCCTTCGCTACACCTGGTTCAAGGCCAATGGCCCGGTGCCGGACGATCAGCGGGTCCACAACTACCTGCTGGCCTATGCCTCCGACTTCCACTTCCTGTTCGCCGCCCTGCAGCCCCACGGGGTCTCCTACTGGGAGCCGGACATGCAGGTGGCCACCATCGATCACTCCATGTGGTTCCACCGGGAGTTCCGGCTGGACGACTGGCTGCTCTACGTGGTGGACAGCCCGAGCGCCAGCGGCGGTCGGGGTCTGGTGCGCGGCCAGTTCTTCACCCGGGATGGGGTATTGGTGGCGAGCACCATGCAGGAAGGGGTGATCCGTCGCCGGGGCTGAGACGCCCTCTTGCGCCAACGAAAAACGGGAGCCGATGGCTCCCGTTTTTTATTGCCTGCGCTATCAGGCTGCGTCCTGCTCGGTGCTGAGTGCTGGCTCGCCCCGGGCGAAGCGGTCGGCCCACAGGGCGATGACGCCGTCACCGGTGACGTTGCAGGCGGTGCCGAAGCTGTCCTGGGCCAGGTAGAGGGCGATCATCAGGGCGATGGAGGCCTCACCGAAGCCGAGCATGGAAGTGAGCAGGCCGAGCGCGGACATGACACCGCCACCCGGTGCGCCCGGCGCGGCAATCATGATGACGCCCAGCATCATGATGAAGGGCACCATGGTGCCGTAGCCCGGAATGGCCAGGTGTTCGGAGAGGAACATCACCGCCGTGGCGCAGGTTACCAGGGTGATGGTGGAGCCGCACAGGTGGATGGTGGCGCACAGGGGCACGGTGAAGTTGGCGATGCCGTCGCTCACGCCGTTGCGCTTGCTGGCTTGCAGGGCCACCGGAATGGTGGCGGCGCTGGACATGGTGCCAAGGGCGGTGAAGTAGGCGGGCAGCATGTTCTTGATGAGCATGACGGGGGAGCGCCCCTGGGCGAGGCCTGTGCCGACGAACAGGACGCAGAGCCAGATCCAGTGCATGACGATGGCCATCACCAGCACCACTCCGAAGGTCTTGAGGGTGGCGAAGACGGTGCCTTCCACCGTCATCTCGACGAAGACGCCGGCGATGTAGAAGGGGAGCAGGGGAATGATCACGCGTGCCAGCAGGCGGTCGATGATGTCACGGCCCTGATCGGCGACCCGGCGCAGGTCGGTGGCCTGGGTGGCGCTGATGCCGATGCCGAACACGAAGGCGGCGGCCAGGGCCGACATCACCCCGAACAGGGGCGGGATCTCGAGGTTGATATAGGAAGCGAGCTTGGTGGCAGCCTCGGCGGTGGGCTCGGCGGCCGTGGTCAGGTGCGGGATCAGGTGGCTTGCCACGGTGAAGGCGAACAGGCCCGCCAGTATGGTGGAGCAGTAGGAGAGCCCCACCGTCTTGCCCAGCAGCTTGCCGGAGTTCTTCGGCAGGCTGGCGATGCCGCTCATGATGAAGAAGAGGATGATGAGCGGGATGGTGAAGGTGATGAGCTGACCTATCACCGTCTTGGCGGTGAACAGCACGCGGGCGACCCATTCGGGGGCATAGAGACCGAGCAGCAGGCCGGCGAGGATACCGGCAACCAGATTGAGAACGAGTTTCATGGGGGAATCCAGGTGTTGGTGTCTGATTTGTTATTTAATTTTGATTTTAATGCCGCTTTTTAACACAAACACCGCATCTTGTCTGCTTTATGGTGGTTAACTCAGGGTTAAATATTGTTAACGGGCTGAATGCCGTGAGGTGTCACTGTCCCCAGGGGCTTTCGCGGATCAGCGCCGCACCAGCAAGGCGTGCAGCCAGGGGCCGTTCACCTCATCTTCCCCCACCCAGTTATGGTGCAGGGTGAAGGGGAGGGGAGCGATCAGGCGTCGCAGCCCCGCCTCGTCGAGCCGGGTCTGCAGGGGATATTCCCCCGACCGTGGCAGCGGTTCGCCCTCCCCGTGGGGGAAGGAGGCGTAGAGGGGGCCCCCGGCCTTGAGCAGGGTGGCCAGATGACCGAGCGCCGGGGCTATCTCGTGTTCGGGCAGACAGGGGAGGGAGCCGCTGGCCCAGATGCCGTCATAGGGAACGACGCTTTGCATCTGCTCAAAGCGGCAGACCCGCACCGGCTGGCCGCACAGGCGCGAGGCGGCGGCGGCCTGCGCCCGGCTCGTATCGAAGGCGGTCACGGTGAGGCCTTGCTGGCGAAAGAGGCGCAGATCCTCTCCTGCCCCGCAACCGGCCTCCAGCAGATGACGGCCGCTGCCCAGCAGGGCCAGGAAGAGGGCATGGGCGCCTGCCACGAGGGCGGGGCGAGGGGCGGCGTCGTGCGCCGGCGCGGGGGCGTGTGGCAAGGGTGTCGGGCTCATCGTGGTGGGGGGCGTTACTCTAGCAGGTTTGCCCCCGGCTGTTGAGCATTGGCGGGGGCGGCGCGTCTTGCAGACTCAGGGGTGGCGGCGAAGGGTGGGGCTCGCGATGAGGGTGAACAGGGTATCGAGGAGAAAGTCCGACTCTTCAATCAGATCGATGCGATCCGGGAAGTGCAGCCAGTTGATGATGTAGCCGTCCAGGGTGCAGTGGAGCAGGGTGGCGGCGCGGCGCAGATCCAGCCCCTCGGGCAGTTGGCCGCGACGCACGGCATTGGCCAGGGTGATCTCCAGATCCCGGAAGAAATTCATGGATTGCAGGTGCATGTGCTCGCGCATGACGGCGGCCTCTCCCTCCATGGATTCCAGATTGAACATGATGGTGAACATCTGCTGGTGGGCGGGCTCGGTGCTGATCTTGAGCATCACCTCCTTGAGAAAGCTGCGCAGCTTGCCCAGAGGATCCGGCTCCGCCTCGTCGACGCAGGCATCCAACTGGTGGGAGAGGGGGGCACACAGCTCCTCCCACAGGGTGACGAACAGCTCTTCTTTATTCTTGAAGTGCCAGTAGATGGCGCCCCGGGTGAGGTCCGTCGCCTTGGCGATATCGGTCAGGCTGGTGCGCGCCAGCCCCTGTTGGCAGAAGAGATCCAGGGCCGTGCTCATGATGTTGCAGCGGGTTTGCTGCGCCTCTTCTTTGGTGCGTCTGGCCATTGACTCCGGTCCTGTTTAAAAGTGAAAAAAGTTTCTTACATACATTCATGAATGTATGTATATTGCCTCATCTTCGCCGTTTTACCAACAGGGGCCTTATAAACCCTGTGGTTTTGTCACTTCTTTTTGATTGAAACAGAGGTTCAGAGTCTTGATGCATAAACATATTCTCGCACGTTCGGTCGGCCTTGCCTTGCTGGCAAGCGGCCTGCTGGCTGGCTGTGGTGACAAGGACGGGGCCCAGCAGGCCATGGGGGAGATGCCTCCCGCCGCCGTGGACGTGGTCACCCTCCATACGGCCCCCCTGCAACTGTTGTCCGAGCTCACCGGCCGCACCGCCCCCCTGCGGGTGGCCGAGGTGCGTCCCCAGGTGAACGGCATCATCCTCAAGCGCCTGTTCACCGAGGGGAGCGACGTCAAGGCCGGTCAACTGCTCTATCAGATTGATCCCGCCGTCTATCAGGCCGAAGTGGCTTCCGCCAAGGCCAACCTCGCCAAGGCCGAGGCCAATGAGCGCAGCGCCCGCCTCAAGGCCCAGCGCTACGCCGAGCTGGTGAAGGTGAAAGCCATCAGCAGCCAGGAGTATGACGACGCCGACGCGGCCTGGAAACAGCAGCTGGCCGAGATCGGGGCCGCAAAGGCTGCGTTGCAGACCGCCAACATCAACCTGGCCTACACCCGCATCACGGCCCCCATCAGCGGCCGCATCGGCAAGTCGGCGGTGACCGAGGGTGCCCTGGTCACCGCCCAGCAGGCGGACAGCCTCACCTCCATCTCCCAGCTCGATCCCATGTACGTGGACGTGCGCCAGTCCACCGCAGACCTGCTGCGGCTCAAGCGCCTGGTGGCCGAGGGCAAGCTGACCCAGGGGGAGAAGGACGGGGCCGGTGTCAGCTTCCAGCTGGAAGATGGCAGCCAGTATGGCGAGAAAGGGGCCCTCCAGTTCTCCGACGTGACCGTGGACGAGGCGACCGGCATGGTGACCCTGCGGGTGATCGTGCCCAACCCGGATCAACTGCTGCTGCCCGGCATGTTCATGCGTGCCACCTTGCAGGAGGGCGAGCGCCCGCAAGGCCTGCTGGTGCCCCAGACTGCCGTGACCCGTACCCCCAAGGGCGGTGCCACCGTCATGGTGGTGACGGCGGACAACAAGGTGGAACTGCGTGAAGTGCAGGTCGGCCGCATGTCCGGCGACAGCTGGGTGGTGGAGTCCGGTCTCAAGGCTGGCGAGAAGGTGATCGTCGCCGGTCTGCAGAAAGTCAAACCCGGGGTCGTGGTGGCGCCCACTGAACGTGCCGGTAACAGCGCACAACAGACCCCGGCAACCAAGCAGTAGGATGGAGTAGTCGCCTCATGGCACGTTTTTTCATAGATAGACCCATTTTCGCCTGGGTGATCGCCCTGGTGATCATGCTGGCCGGGGCCATGGCCATCATCGGCCTGCCGGTGGCCCAGTACCCGACCATCGCCCCGCCGGCGGTTGGCATCTCCGCCAGCTACCCGGGGGCCTCCGCCAAGACGGTGGAAGACTCGGTGACCCAGATCATCGAGCAGAACATGACCGGGCTGGATCACCTGCTCTACATGTCGGCGCAATCCGACTCGTCAGGGAACGTCAGCGTGACCCTCACCTTCAAGCCGGGCACGGATCCCGACATCGCCCAGGTGCAGGTGCAAAACAAGCTGCAACAGGCCATGTCGCTCCTGCCCCAAGAGGTGCAGCAACAGGGCGTGCGGGTCCAGAAGACCTCCAGCAGCTTCCTGATGGTGGCCGCCTTCATCTCCACCGATGGCGCCATGACCAACGATGACCTGGCGGACTATGTGGTAGCCAACATCAAGGAGCCCCTGAGCCGTCTGGACGGGGTCGGTGACATCACCTTGTTCGGCAGCCAGTACTCCATGCGTGTCTGGCTCGATCCCCACAAGCTCAACCGGGTGCAGATGACCCCGGCCGACATTCAGGCCGCCATCAAGGCCCAGAACGCCCAGGTTGCCTTTGGCAAGCTGGGGGGGACCCCTGCGGTGAGCGATCAGCAATTTACCGCCACCATCATGGGCCAGACCCGGCTCTCCACCGTGGAGGAGTTCAACAACATCCTGCTGCGGGTGAACCAGGACGGCTCCAAGGTCCAGCTCAAGGACGTGGCCCGGGTCGAGCTTGCCGGTGAAAACTACGACGCGACCGCGCTCTACAACGGCCAGGCCACCGCCGCCGTCGCCATCAAGCTGGCGACCGGTGCCAACGCCCTGGACACCGCCGAGCACGTGCGGACCAAGCTGGGTGAACTCTCCGAGTACTTCCCGGCCAACATGGAGATCGTCTATCCCTACGACACCACGCCGTTCGTGAAGATCTCCATCGAGGAGGTGGTGCAGACCCTGATCGAGGCGATCTTCCTGGTGTTCTGCGTCATGTATCTGTTCTTGCAGAACTTCCGGGCAACCCTTATTCCGACCATCGCGGTGCCCGTGGTCCTGCTCGGCACCTTCGGGGTGATGGCGGCCTTCGGCTTCTCCATCAACACCCTGACCATGTTCGGTCTGGTGCTCGCCATCGGCCTCTTGGTGGATGACGCCATCGTGGTGGTGGAGAACGTGGAGCGTCTGATGAGCGAGGAGGATCTCTCCCCCCTCGAGGCGACCCGCAAGTCCATGACCCAGATCACCGGCGCCCTGGTGGGCATCGCCCTGGTGCTGTCGGCGGTGTTCGTGCCCATGGCCTTCTTCGGTGGCTCTACCGGTGCCATCTATCGCCAGTTCTCCCTCACCATCGTCTCGGCCATGGTGCTCTCTGTGCTGGTGGCCCTGATCCTGACCCCGGCCCTGTGCGCCACCCTGCTCAAACCCATGAAGCACGGTGAATTCGGCGCCCAGCGCGGCTTCTTCGGCTGGTTCAACCGCTTCTTCGACACCAACGCCAACCGTTACCAGAACGGCGTGCGCAAGGTGATCAAGCAGGGCACCCGCTACAGCATCATTTATCTGGCCATGCTGGCGGTGCTGGCGGTGCTCTTCATGCGCATGCCCACCTCCTTCCTGCCGGAAGAGGATCAGGGGGTCATCATGTCCATGGTGCAGCTCCCGGTGGGGGCGACCAAGGAGCGGACCGAGGTGGTGCTCGGGGAGATGCGCGACTACTTCCTCGAGAACGAGAAGGAGAACGTGGACTCCGTGCTGACGGTGGCGGGCTTCAGCTTCGCCGGTAGCGGTCAGAACAGCGGCATGGCCTTCATCAAGCTCAAGGACTGGAGCGAGCGCAAGGGAGAAGAGCGCAGCGCCAATGCCATCATCGGCCGCGCCATGGGGTTCCTGTTCAGCATCAAGGAAGCCCAGGTCTTCGCCTTCAACCTGCCCCCCATTCCGGAACTCGGCACGGCCACCGGCTTCGACTTCTTCCTGCAGGACCGCGGCGGTCTGGGTCACGAGAAGCTGATGCAGGCGCGCAACCAGTTGCTCGGCATGGCGTCGCAGGATCCCAACCTGGTGCGGGTACGCCCGAACGGGATGGAAGACACGCCCCAGCTCGACATCAAGATCGATTACGAGAAGGCGCTGGCCCAGGGGCTCTCCATCACCGACATCAACAACACCCTGTCGGCGGCCTGGGGCTCCTCTTATGTGAACGACTTCGTCGACAGAGGCCGGGTCAAGAAGGTCTATCTGCAGGCGGATGCCCCTTTCCGGATGAACCCGGAAGATCTGAAGCTGTGGTACGTGCGCAACAGCGCGGGCCAGATGGTGCCCTTCTCCGCCTTTGCCAGCACGGAGTGGAGCTTCGGCTCGCCCCGTCTTGAGCGCTACAACGGTGTCTCCGCCATGGAGATCGTCGGTGAGGCGGCCCCTGGCAAGAGTACGGGTGACGCCATGGCGGCCATCGAGGAGATGGTGAAACAGTTGCCGGAAGGGATCGGTATCGAGTGGACCGGCCTCTCCTTCCAGGAGCGTCAGGCAGGCTCCCAGGCGCCGGCCCTGTACGCCATCTCGCTCCTGGTGGTCTTCCTCTGTCTGGCGGCCCTCTACGAGAGCTGGAGCATTCCGTTCTCGGTCATGCTGGTGGTGCCGCTCGGGGTGCTGGGGGCCATTTTGGCCGCGACCCTGCGCGGGCTTGAGAATGACGTCTACTTCCAGGTGGGCCTGCTCACCACGATCGGGCTGTCGGCCAAGAACGCCATCCTCATCGTCGAGTTCGCCAAGGAGCTGCACGACAAGGGGATGAGGCTCGGGGATGCGGTGGTGGAGGCCTCGCGTCAGCGCCTGCGCCCCATCCTGATGACCTCGCTCGCCTTCATCCTGGGGGTACTGCCCCTGGTGATCAGTACCGGGGCGGGCGCCAGCAGCCGAAACGCCATCGGGACCGGCGTGATGGGGGGGATGATCAGTGCCACCGTGCTCGCCATCTTCTTCGTGCCGCTGTTCTTCGTGCTGGTGATGCGCTATTTCACCGAACGCAAGCATGCCGGGGAAGAGAGTGTCCACACCAAGGAGATCAACCATGACTAAGACCCTGATCGCCCTGGGCGTGACCCTGATGCTGGGGGGCTGCTCTATGGCCCCCGACTACCAGCGCCCCGAGCTGCCCCAAGGCGCCTCCTGGCAAGCTGACCTGGCCGCCAAGGGGGAACTTGCCCCCTGGCGCCAGCAGTTCCAGGACCCGGCCCTGCAGACGCTGATCGGCACCGCTCTTGAGAGCAACCGGGATCTGCGCCTGGCAGCCCTCAACGTCGAGGCCTACGAGGCGAAATACCGTATCCAGCGGGCGGCCCAGTTGCCGACCCTGGCCGCCAGTGGCAGGG
>NZ_CAWMFQ010000185.1:16511-27472 GCF_963866995.1 Aeromonas sp. ZOR0002
TCAGGCCCTTGAGACCTATCTGGCGCAAATCGAGACCCAGCGCAGCACCCAGATTGCGCTGGTGGCCTCGGTGGCCAATGCCTACTTCACCCTGCTGGCGGATCAGGAGTTGCTGGCCCTGAGCCAGGCGACCCTCGCCACCGAGCAGGAGAGCTATGCCCTGACCGAGCACAAATACCGCCTGGGCGCCGCCTCCGAGATGGAGCTGGCCCAGGGGCGCACGGCACTGGAAAACGCCAAGGTCAGCCAGGCGCAATACCAGCGTCTGGTGAAGCAGGACAGAAACGGTCTGGCCCTGCTGCTTGGCACCGATATCCCGGTGCTGGCGGCACAACCGGCTACCCTGGCCGAGGTGAAACTGGCGCCGATCCCGGTGGGGGCTCCCTCCAGCTTGTTGCAACAACGCCCGGACATCCTGGCGGCGGAGCACAACCTGAAGGCGGCCAACGCCAACATAGGGGCGGCCCGCGCAGCGTTCTTCCCGACCATCTCGCTCACCGCGACGGCGGGCACCGCCAGCAACCAGCTGAGCGGTCTGTTTGACGGCGGCACCGGCACTTGGACCTTCATGCCCCAGATCAATCTGCCCATCTTCGACGGCGGCAAGCGCGTTGCGGATCTGGACGTGGCCGAGGTGGGGACCAGGCAGGCGGTGGCCAGCTACGAGAAGAGCATCCAGACCGCCTTCAAGGAGGTCGCGGACACCCTCGGTGCCCAGGCGGACTACGCGCAGCAGTTGCAGGCGTAACAGGCGCTGGTGGATGCCAACCAGACCTACTTCAGGCTGGCGGAGGTGCGTTACGAGCAAGGGGTGGACAGCTACCTGACGAGGCTGGATGCCCAGCGCTCCCTGTTCAGCGCCAAGCAGGGGCTCATCAGCACCCGGCTCGCCCAGCTGAGTAACCAGGTCGCCCTCTACAAGGCCGTCGGTGGCGGCTGGCAGGCGCCGAAGGACGCAGAGCCGGCATCAGACAAACAGGGTTGACCCGTCGGGGTTGACGTAAAAAGCATCAGGGGCGAACCACTAGGTTCGCCCCGTTTTTTATCTGTCATGTCGAGAAGCCAAATCGAGGCTGGTGACAACGGCGCTCCCTGCCCGGGGCAGGGAGCGGGCAGGAGGAGCCCCAGGCTCATGGGCGCCGTCCTCGGCAGCCATCATGGCCCGCCTGGAGGTGACCACCTCATCGCCGTCATCCGTTGCGCCGGACCCAGGAGATGCCATTTATCGCATAAGCTGAGCAGTAATTATTCTTTCAAAGAATAAATGGTCGGCTCTTATAGTCAGTCACTCGCCCCTCATTCCAAGGATGTGAAATGAAACGACTCGTGCCCGCCACCCTGCTTGTTGCAGGACTGGCTCTCGCCCCGCTGGCCCAGGCGACCACCCTGCTCAACGCCTCCTATGACGTGATGCGCGATTTTTACAAGGAGTACAACGGAGCCTTCCTGAAGCACTGGCAGGCCGAAGGCGGGGAGCCACTGCAGATCAACATGTCCCACGGCGGATCGAGCAAGCAGGCGCGCGCCGTCATCGACGGCCTGCCCGCCGATGTCATCACTATGAACATGGCCACCGACATCAACGCCCTCGCCGAGCATGGGGGCCTGGTGCCCAAGGGGTGGGCGGATCGCCTGCCGGATCACAGCGCCCCCTTCACCTCGGCCACCGTGTTCATCGTGCGAAAGGGCAACCCCAAGGGGTTGAAGGATTGGCCTGATCTGCTCAAGGAGGGGGTACAGGTCATCGTGCCCAACCCCAAGACCTCGGGGAACGGCCGCTACACCTATCTGTCTGCCTGGGGGTATGTGCTGGAGCAGGGGGGCGATGAAGATGCGGCCAGGGCATTTGTCGGGAAGCTGTTCAAGCAGGTTCCCGTGCTCGACACCGGCGGCCGCGCCGCCACCACCACCTTCATCCAGAACCGCATAGGGGACGTGCTGGTCACGTTCGAAAACGAAGCCGAGATGATTGCCCGGGAGTTCGGTCGTGGCAGCTTCGAGGTGGTCTATCCGAGCGTCACCGCCGTGGCCGAGCTGCCGGTGTCAGTGGTGGACAAGGTGGTCGACAAGCAGGGTACCCGCAAGGAGGCCGAAGCCTATCTGGCCTATCTCTGGTCCGACGAAGGCCAACGCATCGCTGCCAGCAACTATCTACGCCCGCGCAACCCGGCGATCCTCGCCGAGTTTGCAGACCGTTTCCCGAACGCCACCTTCCTCGACGTGGTGAAGACCTTCGGCGCGTGGCCTGTGATCCAGCGCACTCACTTCAAGGAGGGCGGGGTGTTCGACCAGATCTATGCCCAGCGCTGAGGCGCCTCTGGATAACGATGCTTGCCCAGGTGCAGCCGAGACGTGGCTGCCTGGCAGCCCTCTCTGTCGGTGGGGCCAGGTTGGTGCGTCAGGCTCTGAAAGATGAACAGGACCGTCGCGGATGGCGGTGTCCTGGAGGGGGAGGGTGTTCTGGCGCAGTCACTTCGGCGTCTTGGCCAGAGACCCGGGACAAAAAGCACGAAGGGTTGGCCTCGCACTGAGGCCAACCCTTCGTCTGTCTGGTGCCGGTAATAGGAGTCGAACCTACGACCTTCGCATTACGAATGCGCTGCTCTACCAACTGAGCTATACCGGCGGCTTGATGTTCAGAGTCGTGAAAAAAGCCGGACAAGTCAATTGAGCCAACTCGATTTTATGAGTTGGCTCATGATGTTAAGGCATATCAGAGGTCAACGAACTCCGGGATGTGAGCACGGCCGCGGCTCTCGAGAAAATCGAGCAGGGCGCGGGGGGAGCGGGCCAGGATCCGCTCATGTGGGAAGTTGGCTTCGGTGACCAGCCGATGGCAGTGATCAAAGTCGCCGAGGCTGAATGCCACGTGAGAGTCGGAGCCGAAAGTGAGGTAGGCACCCAGATCGCGCGCCGCCTCGACGATGGCGCGGCAGTTGCTTTCACTGCCTGCACGGGAGTGACTGAACGAGGAGTTGTTGACCTCCAGCGCCACTCGATACTCTGCCGCTGCCTTGACCACCGCCTGAATATCGATGGGGAAGGCGGGATTGCCGGGGTGGCTTATCATGTCGACCCGACCGCTTCGAATGGCGTTGATCATGGCCTGGGTGTGGGTCGCCTGATCGCAGGGGGGGAACACCGGTTCGTGAAAGCCCGCCATGATCATGTCGAGCCGCGATTCGTAGCGCTCGGGGAAGTCTATTTCACCGTCAATGTTCTTGATGTTGGCTTCTATGCCGCGCAGGATGCCGACCCCGTCCACGACTCTGGGCAACACGTGCAGATTGACGAAATGCCAGTAATGCGGGGCATCTGCCATGTCCGGGCCATGGTCCGTGGTGGCGAACAGCTTGATCCCCTTGGCTTTGGCGATGGGCAGGTAATCGTGAATGGTGCTGTAGGCGTGGGTGCTGGCGACGGTGTGCGTGTGGGTATCGACCGTATACTTCATCTTCTCTCCCCTCTGGCATGAGGCGACAGCATAGCAAGATTGGCGAAGCCGGGCCATGTGGCTGGTTGCCATACTTTGTCACAATTTGGGTCTGTGCTGACAAAGTCTGATGACGTTTCACTGCGAGGATGGCGACATCGATGCAAGCCTGAACACCCATCGATGGGTCGACACTGGATGGTCAGACCCGTTTTCCCCGCCGTCGCCCCTGCGACGGTTTTTTTTGGTTCTCTGTCGGCGCATCGGGTGACGGCAGGCCAAAAAAATGCCCAACTAGCATGACGCAGGTTGGGCGAGACTTAATGTTTAATTGCAGTGGCATAGATATAGAGTGCCGTCTCGCCGCGAAGTTCCCGCCATCTTCCCTCTTTTTTGATTAAAAACATTTAGCCAACACTTGTTCACATTCTCTTGACATGGGTGGGCGTGAAACGTACTTTTTAAACATTCGTTTAAGTGAGGTGTCCAGTGAGTAAAATCGATACCAAGAACCGTATTCTCGACGCCGCCGAGGTGCTGTTTGCCGAGCGGGGGTTCGCCGATACCTCGTTGCGTCTGATCACCAGCGAGGCCGATGTGAACCTGGCTTCGGTCAATTATCACTTCGGCTCCAAGAAGGAGCTTATCCAGGCGGTGCTCGACCGTTATCTGAGCCTCTTCATGCCGGCACTGGACGGGCGGTTGCAGACGTTGATGGCGCAGGATCAGCTGACCCTGTTGCAGGTGTTCGAGAGCTTTGTCGAACCCCTGATGAAACTGTCGGCCGTCAGGGCGAATGGCCCGGCGCTCTTCATGCAGTTGCTGGGGCGCGGCTATATCGACAGTCAGGGCCACCTGCGCCGCTTTATAACCACCCATTATGGGGCGACCCTGCACGGGATCACCCAGGCCATCTCCAAGGCCAATCCGGATTTGTCGCCAGCGGATCTGTTCTGGCGCCTGCACTTCACCCTGGGCACCGTCGTCTTCACCATGGCCTCGGCCGATGCCCTGCGTGACATCGCCCAGGCCGATTTTGGCCAGCAGCTCGATGTGGAAGGGCTGGTGCGCAACGTTATTCCTTATCTGGCGTCCGGTGTCGGGGCGCCCGTGGAGTCGACCAGGCTCTCCCTGGCCGTGTAACACCTAACAATAATCAACGGAAACAGTGAAATAGAAGGAACTTCGGTATGATCACATTGCTTGTCCTGCTGGTGCTGGCGATAGCCGTGGTGCTCGGTGTCCCCGCCATCCGTAAAAAGGTGGTGACCCGCCCCGTGTTCGGCATCTTCAAGAAGATACTGCCGCCCCTGTCGGCCACCGAGCGGGAGGCCATGGAGGCCGGCTCCGTCTGGTGGGACGGGGAGCTGTTTCGCGGCAACCCGGACTGGAAGAAACTGCACGGCTACGGCAAGGCCGAACTGAGCGCAGAAGAGCAGGCCTTTATCGACAACCAGGTCGAAACCCTGCTCGCCATGGTGGACGACTTCAAGATCGTCAACGAGACCAAGGACCTGCCGGAGCCGGTGTGGGACTATCTGAAGAAAGAAGGCTTCTTCTCCCTGATCATCCCGAAATCCTACGGCGGCCGCGAGTTCTCGGCCATCGCCAACTCCACCATCGTCACCCGTATCGCCACCAAGAGCCTGAGTGTCGCGGTCACCGTCATGGTGCCCAACTCCCTCGGCCCGGGCGAGCTGCTGATGCACTACGGCACCCAGGCCCAGAAAGATTTCTGGCTGCCGGGGCTGGCCAACGGCAAGGAGGTGCCCTGCTTCGCCCTGACCGGGCCGGAAGCGGGCTCCGATGCGGGCGCCATCCCGGACAAGGGGATCGTCTGCAAGGGGATGCACAAGGGGGAAGAGGTGCTGGGCATTCGCCTGAACTGGAACAAGCGCTACATCACCCTGGCGCCGCGTGCCACCGTGCTGGGGCTGGCGTTCAAGCTCTATGACCCGGAAAAACTGCTGGGTGACAAGGAAGAGATCGGCATCACCTGTGCGCTGATCCCGACCAGTCACCCTGGCGTGCGCGTCGGCGATCGCCACTACCCCATGGGGTTGGCGTTCCTGAACGGCCCGACCTTCGGCAAGGATGTGTTCATTCCGCTCGACTGGATCATCGGTGGCCCGGATTACGCCGGCCGCGGCTGGCGCATGCTGGTGGAGTGCCTCTCCGCCGGTCGCGGCATCTCGCTGCCTGCCCTTGGCACCGCCTGCGGTCACATGGCGAGCCGCACCGTGGGCGCCTACTCCTATGTGCGCAAGCAGTTCGGCATGTCCATCGGCAAGTTTGAAGGGGTGCAGGAAGCGCTGGCCCGCATTGGCGGCCTCACCTATCAGCTCGAAGGCGCTCGTCGCATGACCGCAGGTTCCCTGGATTTGGGTCAGGCACCGGCCATCGTCACCGCGATTTCCAAGTACCACATGACCGAGATGGCACGCCAGGTGATGGATGACTCCATGGACATCCACGCCGGTCGCGCCATCCAGCTGGGCCCGAAAAACTACACCGGCTACGCCTACATGGGCATTCCAGTGGCCATCACGGTGGAAGGGGCCAACATCCTGACCCGCAACCTGATGATCTTCGGCCAAGGGGCCACCCGCTGCCATCCGTATGTGTTTGCCGAGCTGGAAGCGGCGGCCGACCCCGATGTGGAGCGCGGTCTCGAGAAGTTTGACGCCCTGTTGATGAAACACATCGCCTTCGGTACCGGCAACTTCTTCGGTGCCCTGTTCCAGGGGCTGACCCTGGGCCAGTTCAACAGCGCGCCGGTAGCTGGCGAAACCGCCCGCTACTACAAGCAACTCTCCCGCATGAGCAAGGGGCTGGCCCTGTGCGCCGACGTCTCCATGCTGATGCTGGGTGGCGATCTCAAGCGCAAGGAGATGATCTCCGCCCGTCTGGGTGACGTGCTGAGCCACCTCTACCTGGCCTCCGCCACCCTCAAGCATTACGAGGATCAGGGCCGCATGGTCTCTGACCTGCCGTTCGTGCAGTATGCGGTGGAGCGCAACCTCTACCTGATTGGCAAGGCGTTCGAGGGCTTCTTCCAGAACTTCCCGAACAAGGTGGTGGGTGCCGTACTCAAGCGGGTGGTGTTCCCGTTCGGCGTCGGTTACAAGATGCCGGCGGACGATCGCTGCCATGCCATCTGCCTGGCCATGATGACGCCGGGCGAGTTCCGGGATCGTCTGACCGCGCTCTGTTATGTAGGCAAGGACGAGGCGGATCCGGTGGGGCTGATGGAGCGTGCCTTCCAGGCCATGGTCTCGGTGCAGCCCATCGAGAAGAAGCTGGTGCAGGCCCAGAAAGAGGGCAGACTGCCCCGCAAGCTGGCGCTGCCGGAGCTGGTGGCTGCGGCCCTGTCCCAGTCCATCCTCGGCAAGGAGGAGGCGGACAAGCTGCTGGCCGCCGATGCCCTGCGCTACGAGGCTATCCAGGTGGACAACTTCGCTCCTGGCGAGCTGGAAGGATTGTCTCAACCGAACACGGTCGAGCATGCAGCCTGACCCCGAGCGTAAACCGACAACCGGCCCTAGTGGCCGGTTTTTTGTTGTTTAACCAGGCATTTACAAGGTCGATTAATTCCAGTTTAATGCAATGGCCCCCACCCTTGGGGCAGGAAGCAAGGCCATCGGAATGGCCGATAACAACAACTCAGGAAGAGTGAATGAACCTCGCCAAAACGGCGATCGAACGCCCCATCTGGGTGGCGGTCTCGGTCGTGCTGATTTTTTTGCTGGGCCTGCTCAGCATCCGGGGACTGCCCGTCCAGCTGTTCCCCGACATAGACCGTCCTCACCTCAATATCACGGTGGACTGGCGCTCGGCCTCGCCCCAGGAGATGGAGTCGGAGATAACCGATCCCATCGAGCAGGAGATGCAGGGGGTACAGGGGCTCAAGAGTCTCAGCAGCAACAGCTACCCCGGCTTCACCGAAATCGACATGGAGTTTGCTCTCGGCACCGACATGCAGCGGGCCCAGCTTGACGTCATCTCCCGCCTGAACCGGGTCTCGGGGCTGCCGGACAACATCGGTGGTCCTTACGTCAACAACTACAGCAGCAACGACACCCTGACCTTCTTCTTCATCCAGCAACTGCCCGGCGCCAAGGGGGAGATAGACGATCACCAGGCGCTGATCGAGGCGCGGGTCAAGCCCGAGCTGGAGCGGATCCCCGGGGTGTCCACGGTCGACATTGAGGGGATCAACGAGCGCCAGATCCAGATCCGCTTCGACCCTTACCGCGCCGCCGAGCTGGGGGTGGAGATCCCGGTGCTCGCCAGCCGGGCAACGACGGGCTGGGATGTGTCGGCCGGGACCCTCGACATCGGACGCTGGGAGTACAAGCTGCGCTTTGCCGGTCGCTATGACGTGGCGGCCCTGGGGGACAAGGTGGTGGACTGGCGTGACGGCCTGCCCATCTATCTGCGGGACGTGGCCGAGATCAGAGTGGCCCGGGAGGAGAACCCGGTGCTGCGCATCCAGAACGGCAACACCGCCATCGCGGCGCAGATCTTCAAGGAGAGCGGCGCCAATGCCCTGGCGGCGCTCGAGGGGATCAAGGCCAAGGTCGGGGAGCTCAACCGGGAGGTGCTGGAGCCGGTCGGCCTGCACATGGAGCAGTCGTTTGACGCTTCCCTCTATATCAACCGGGCGGTGAGCATGGTGACCGCCAACCTGGGGCTCGGGGTGCTGCTCTCCTGCGCCATCCTCTGGGTCTTTCTGCGCCAGCTCAAGGCGACCCTGATGATCGCGATCGCCATCCCCATCAGCATCATGCTCACCTTCTGCCTGCTCAAGGTGATGGGGCGGACCCTCAATATCATCTCCCTGGCGGGCATTGCGTTTGCGGTCGGCATGGTGCTCGACGCCGCCATCGTGGTGCTGGAGAGCATCTACCGGCGCCATGAGCGGGGTGACATCAGCAAGGGAGAGGCGGCGCTGGAGGGCACCCGCCGGGTGTGGACAGCTCTGGTGGCGTCCACCCTGACCACGGTCGCCATCTTCCTGCCGGTGCTCCTGCTCAACGACGTGGAAGGGCAGTTGTTTGCCGATCTTGCGCTCACCATCGCCTGCGCGGTGACCGTCTCCATGGTGGTGGCGGTGACTGTGTTGCCTGCGGTGGCGGCGCGCTGGATGGGGCACGAGCGGCTGATTGATCCCTTTGAGCGCCTGTGGTGCCGCGTCACCCGCCATGTGATCCGCTGGACGGCCACCGCCCCCAGGCGCTGGGCCATCATCGTCCTGATGATGACGGGGCCTGTGCTGGTGAGCTGGTTGATGTTGCCCAAGATGAACTACCTGCCGGATGTGAAGCGGGACGCCATCGACGTCTGGATGAGTTTCACCCCCGGGGTCAATCTCAAGGCCCAGCGGGAGGAGGTGATCGATACCCTGATTGCCCGCCTCGACCCCTATATGAAAGGGGAGAAGGAGCCTGTCCTCAAGAACTACTACATCCTGCGCTACCCGGGCGGTGCCCAAATCGGGGTGCGGCCAAAGGAGGATAACCAGATCAAGGTGCTGGAGCTGCTCTTGATGAAGCAATTGCTGGTGGGCATTCCCGACACCCGGGTGTTTGGCGGTCAGGGGTCCCTGTTTGGCGGTTTTGACAGTGAAAACAGCATCTCCCTGCTGATCCAGGGGGGTGGGCTGCCCGAACTCTATCAGGCGGCCCGGGAGAGCATGACCATAGTGCAGCGGGACTTGCCCGGCGCCCAGGTCAGGCCAGAGCCCGGACTCGATTTCACCGCTCCCGAGCTTCGGCTGGTGCCCCAGGACAGGCGCCTGGCCGAGGTGGGCTGGGATCGCTCCCCCATGCCCGCCATCATCCAGACCTTCGGCGATGGTCTGCGGGTCGGCGAATATTTCGACGGGGATGAGCGGCTCGACATCCTGCTGATGGGGCAGGCCTCCGCCAACCCGGACGAGCTCAAGGCGGTGCCGCTTGCTACCCCGTCCGGGCGCATCGTTCCCCTTGGGGAACTGCTGCGGGTGGAGCCACAACTCGGGCCTGAGAGCATCTTCCGATCCGATGGGCGGCGCAGCATCAGTCTGCAGATTTCGCCCCCGGCGGGGATGAGCATGGAGCAGGTGCTCGACACCCTGCAGCACAAGAGCTTTGCCGCCATCCGGCCGTTGCTGCCGGCCGGGGGGGAGCTGCGGGTCGCCGGCAATGCCGACAGCCTGCAGCAGGCGCTCGGCAACCTCGGCAGCATCTTCCTGTTCGCCGTGATGATACTGCTCATTCTGCTGTGGGGGGTCTTCGCTTCCCTCAAGGATGCCGTGCTGGTGCTGCTCACCTTGCCGCTCGCCACCGTAGGCGGCGTGCTGGCGCTGCACCTGAGCGGACTGGTGGCGCCGCTGCCGATGGACTTGCTCACCATCATCGGCTTCGTCATCCTGCTCGGGTTGGTGGTCAACAACGCCATTCTGCTGGTGCACCAGACCAGGATGGCCGAGCGGGAGGGGATGAGCCGACAGTCGGCAGTCACCGATGCTCTGCAAAGCCGGATGCGTCCCATCGCCATGACCAGCCTCACCAGCATCTTCGGCATGCTGCCTCTGATGTTGAGTCCGAGCGAGGGGAGCGAAATCTACCGGGGGCTGGCCACCGTCATCGTCGGCGGCATGAGTTGCAGCACCCTCTTCACCCTGATCCTGTTGCCCGCCTTTCTGCGGTTGGGGGAGCAGACCGACATACCGCACGCCCTTCGGCAGCGTGCCTGAGCAAGGAGCTCATCGATGACACAAGGTTTCACAAGGATAGTGGTGGGGGCTCTGCTGCTGGCTGGCGGGCTGCCTGCGTTTGCACAAAGCAAGATGGTGACGCTGGCGGAGGTGGCCCAGGGAGAGGCGGGGGCCAGCATCTGGGTCAGCGGCACGGTGGCGAGCCGCCAGCAGGCGGCGCTCAGCGCCGAAGTGAGCGGTCGGGTGGAGTGGATAGCCGAGTTTGGCAGCCGGGTGAAGGCGGGGGACGAGTTGCTGCGCCTGGACAGCGCGACCCTGCGCCTCTCGCTGGAGCAGGCGAGGGCGGAACAAGCCAGAGAGGGGAGCAATCTGCGTTACGCTCGCGCCGAGTTCCAGCGCCTGGATCGTTTGCACCAGCAAAAGAGTGCCTCCCAGAGCCAGTATGACAAGGCGCGCTATGACGTGGAGCAGGCTGAGCTGGCCGAGCAGCTGGCGCGGGTGCAGGTGCGCCAGATTGAGGAGCAGCTGCGCAGAAGCCGCATCTTTGCCCCGTTTGACGGAGTGGTGAATGAACACTTCATCCAGCCGGGGGAGCATGTGGATGCGGGCGAACAGGCGCTTGAGCTGGTCAATCCGGACCAGCCGGACATCCGGTTGCGTGCGCCCATTGCCTGGGCCCGGCAACTGGCCACCCAGACCCGGTTGCGGGTGGAAGGGGAGCAGCTCAGCAGCCACGCCATCTATTACCAGCGAGCGGCGAGCGCCGATCCCAAGTCCCGGCTCATCGAGCTGCGCCTCAAGCCGGAAGCGGGCACGTTCATCATCGGC
>NZ_CAWMFQ010000186.1:0-10940 GCF_963866995.1 Aeromonas sp. ZOR0002
TAAAGAGGAAGAATTAAAAAAAGTAGTAGAGAGAAACATAAAAGGGACACTAAATGGCGCTGGTGTCATTTCTTTTAGCGAAACACATAGAAATTTATTAATGTGGGCACATTATGCAGACAACCATGAAGGTATCTGCATTGAAGTTGAAACAGACTGGTCAAAATCAAAGCCTAGGCTATATGATACATTATCAAATGCATTGCACTCCTTTCAACGAGTAAAATACGATACAAGGAGAGCTGATTATAGCGACATAGTAGAAATAAACGTCCAAAATCAGAATAAAATAACAATTGATCTATGCATGAAACACCTAACCCTTAAAAGTGATGAATGGATGTACGAGAAAGAGCATAGAAATATAATGTCTTTTCTTGAGGCTGATTACGTCAAATTGAAACCAGGAAAAACAATACCCAAGGAACTTAGAAATAGAATAAACAAATCAAAAATAAAGTATCTTGATAATGGTTATACAACAACCGAATGCTCCGACCTTGAGTTCTTTGACAATGTATTTGAAAGCAATTTATTTATGTACTTAAGCAAAGTTCCTGCAAACAAAATAAAAAGAATCTACCTTGGAGCTAGGTTTAATGAAAAGGATAAGATTATAAATGCATTTAAGAATCCAAATCATCCATTGCATCATGTGGAGGTATTTAAGTGTGAGATTAATAACTCACGATTTGAAATAGATGCTATTAGAGTTTATTAAACTCTAATAGCGCCCCTCCATGATAACAGCAATACATAAAGAACACAGTTTAGCAGGGAAGGGGGTTATTTCAGCGGAGGCACTCAATGTCGTGAATCACCCCAGGGAGGCGGACACCTGGGGGGCATAGGTCCTCGGGACGCAAGCGCCCTCCGGCAGGGCGTTTATCATGGTTCGCGCAGCTCACCATATGCTAATGGTCAGCGGCCATTCTTAACGTGAGTGGCAGCAGAGCGAGCGCGGCGTTTTGCCCGGCAGTGGTGCTGCCACTTAACCTCCAGCTCGATAAGGTGACCCCCAAAGAGCCAGAGCAGGGGAGGCAACGAGAACAGCGCCACCAGGGCAACACAGGCCCAACGAGCCTCGGCGGAATAGCTAGGATTGCTCCCTATGGCTATCAGGATGGCAATATCAATGCAGACAGCAATGATGCCAACCACAGTAACCCCCGAGCTTTTTTTATGTCCGGTCATCGCTAGGCATCCCGTCATTCTTGGCACCAGCAAAGAGCGCCCCATTGACCCGCTTTCGCAGCGCATCCCCGTCAGGGTCGCAATAAACGTCCACTGGCTGCCCCTGGTACTGGATAACCGCATGACACGCCGTCATGGGCTTCAAATCGACGAAGAATTGCGGCCACTCTTCGGCATAGATGGCTTGCTCGTCGTCACCTTTGCGCAGGGCGAAGCAATATTCGACGTTGTAGACGTCTCGATCACTTTTGGTCAGCACATGGCAGTTGATGATCATCCGGTATCCGGCGAACGGACCTACAGCAAAGACGCCAGCAGCATCCGCAGCAGGAGCGCCACTAGGACGTACATTAGCAGCGGGCGCAGCACCCACTTGCCCAGGAACCGAAATAGCGGCATCAGCGGGCGCAGAAGCCACCACAGGGGCTTTAGCAGGCGAGTCAATATACTCAGGCTTGATGAAACCAAAGAACATACAGAGTCCCCAAACGACCAGAACAAAAAGTATTTTAGGGTCTCGGAGCATCGAGCTACCCGCGATTGTATCCGAGACTTTACCGGTCGCAGTTGAGTCATAAAGTTTGAAAACATACTTGGGCACCTTATTAAATGGCTTGGCTTGCAGGACATCAGAAAGAGACGTACCGGAGTTATCGGAAAGGTGAAGAACGGTCTTATAACGGCCACCAATGCCCAATATCGCCATATTGGTATGACGAATGGCCGTTTCAGCCGCAGCCCGAATTACCTGGTGCACCTTTTTGATGTTCGGGGTGGTTAATACAAAGTCCCAGTTATGGTGACGGTGCATATCAAAAGCGACGTCGATTGTTTCGGGTCGGCCATCCTCTTTCGCCTTATCCGGCCCACCAGGATAATCGAGTTTATCCAGGTCACTCTGGCGCCATGCTGGCGGGAATACCCGCTGCACCTCATCGACCAGGAAGAATGCCCCCTTGGGTGCCCAATGGTAGAACCGCGCCAGATGATCGCGGCCCTCCTGGGATTCAGTCTCGACATAGAGCACCTCAAAGCCGTCCGGCACCTCTTTACCCAACACTTCGCGGCAACGTTCCACCGAGAAGCCCCGCACGTTGGTAATGATGTAGCGACCCGCCTTGATGGCCGGGATCACATCGGTGTGAATAGCGCCGCTTGATTTATAAGACCCTGGCGCACCGTGATGGATTTTGATGGACATGGATCACCACCCGAAGATATTCAGTAGAAAGCGCGTCACAAATGCCTGGGTAATAACGGACAGACCCTTGTCAAATTGCAGATAGAGCAAAATATCCCGCACAGATGCTGGGAGACTATTAAAGGAGGACGATATCAAATCACTGAATTGCAAGTTTATGAGGATTTCCCTGGCAACATCCCATGAAAACACCAACAGGAATATTTTAAACTCAATCCACTGAATAGCCAGTTTTACCGAAATCCAGGCCGTTACCTGGACAGCAAGATCATATATATCCTGAAACAACCCACTGAATAAATCACCTAACCACTCCATCGCTATCACCTTCTAGTCAAAATAATGAATGCTGTAAAGTAGAAAATAAACATCATCAAAGCCGCCAGAAAATCCCAATAGCCATCGGAATCAGGGCAGACTTGATAATCCTTTCCAAATATGGAGAACATATCGAAGCATTTAGGAGCCGAGGCAGAGCCATAGAACTGATATTTAAACATATCGGTCATTTCATTTTTAATAGAAATATACTGGCTTTTTAAAGCCTCCTTATGCTCACCATATACTTTCGTTATCTGCTCCAGGTCAAAGGCGCAACTAGCATCACCCGAGCAAAGCGGTGATTCATATTCAGCCTTTGCCACATGCAATGGATTTGATGAAGAACCTGGCATCTGAGAATAATCAATATTAAAGTCGCCAGACCCATCTTGACCACTGCCAGAATTTCCCCAGCCTGAATTTAACGCCTGTTGAGTCATCCCCTTGATAGCCGCAAGGCTGTTTTGCATACCGCCTAATTGGGATGAGCTTGTGCTATTCATCGATCTAAGTGTGCCATCGATAGACCCCAAATGTCCCGACATATTGCGCAAGTTGGAATCCATGGAGCCAGTATTGCCAAGAATAGAGCCAATGATTGACATTGATGATTGTTGCATTGCTTTAAGCGAGGCCACATCACCTTTGATTGCAGATAAATCAACAGTAGAAACGGCACCACTTTTACCGCCAGAAGAGACCATGCTATCAGCGATTTTCTTTAACTGGAGATTTGCCAAATCAAAATCAGCCTCCATGCGAGACAAATAAAGATTAGTCCCCTCTATTCGACCAGGGGTTTCCCGTATATAAGTTAGCGCCTCATTAAGCTTGTCATTAACGCCAGACAATCCGAGCTGGGTCTTAAATGTATTATCAGCGATCTGATTGGAATAATCCTTCAAATCAGAAAGTCTAGAATTAACCCCCGTCAACTGCTTACCTAAATTAGTATTAATCTTTGAAAGGGTATGACCCACGGTCTGATAACCGTAATGATTAAAATATTGCCAACCAGCAATATTATCGGTATCACCAGGAAGACTACCATCCCCGCCAGGACTGCCCCCAGTATCGCCACCGTCGCCACCAGTACCAGTACCAGTGCCCACGGTACATTCCACACCGTTAGACTGTATGGGGCCCATGGTGCCCGTAGATGGCGTTTCAACACAGACTCCAGGGCAAACGACCTGACACCCGCCCAGAGTGGAGGACTCCCATTTAACGCAATAGGGCATTTCTGTACCTATAGGCACATTTTGCAGATTGAGCCCTGCCGGACAGCTCGCAAACGCCCCCAGCGGCACCAGGAAGAGCAGATAAAGCAATCTCACGCGACCCCCAATAAAAAAGGCGACCGAAGCCGCCTTATGTCATATCGAAAACGATGTTCTCCAGCCTTCGACAAAGAACAAAAACCATAGCGTCCCAATCAAGAGGGACACGGTTTAAGCCTTACGCATGAGCGCGATCAGGATACCGACCCCGACGACTGTAGCCACGACCATCATCACCTTGGGCGCGGTAGTAGTGACGTCAGACTGGGCAGCATCCAGGGCAGCACCCGCAGCGGCAGCGATACCACCATCAGCAGCATTGGCACCGACAGCAGCTACGGAGCCCACCAGGGCGATACAGCCATTACGGAAATAGTTACGCATACTCGTTTATCCTCTTTTTGCACCTACAATGACACGGGCAATAGCGCCCAGTTTTAAACCCAAAGCCCAAATAACAATCCCAGAGCTAAAGGCAATTCCCACAACCGATATATCGAATTGGAACCAATTAGAGATATCGGTGAGTTTGGTATGCTCCTGGACAGTCAAGAGCACGTAATTACAAGAATCCCCCTCTGAAAGGCGGGTATATCCTTCGGAGGTAATATCCAGGCAAATCATTATTGCGCCCTCGTCGTCGGTCGCTGCGCGCCCTCGCTCCTCCTCCTCGTTGGCGCTGGTTGTTTACAGAGGCTTTTTAGATGCTTGGTAGCCGACGACAACGTTACGGGTCGGATTCTGGGGATCCGCTTCCAGAATAAGATCAATCGCCACCAATTTGGGGCAATCAGCCATTTCCTTGATAGTCGGCGCATCATTGCGCAGGGACAACTGGCGAACCTCATAGCCCCAGGAGTTGATATTGCACTCCGGCTTGTTGACGTTGTTTGCAGGAGCCAGGTATTCGACCTGGGCAAAGTCGTAAGGCACCGGAGCGCCAGATTTGCGGGAAACACCGTAGCCATGGGTCACGCGAGTGACCAGAACACCAGACAGAATAGACATAGTTATTACCTCGTTGAAGAACCTTAGTTAGGTCGAAAATACAGGCAGCTCGTCCAAGTCAGGAGGGAGCGGCATTCTTAATCGCGCCGGAATATCACTTTCTTCCAGGTGCGCAGTTAATTGGTTAACAATCTTCTCAGGCGATAATCCCTCGATGTTCGCTAACCAATTAACAAGGCGACCCGCCATGCGGGACATATTAAAGACGGCATTGTCCCTGGACGTTTTGAACTTGTTTTTAAAGGTGGTCAGTCTGACGGGCTTTATTTCCGCTTCCTGGATAGCAGCCAGCCATTTATCAAATTGCGGATACATCCCCGCAAAATAGGGGTCTGGGTTTACCAGGACGTCCAGCGGGATAATGCGGTCCTTATTGTGCAGCTCGCCTTCGGCGCGTACCCAATTCGGATACTCAGCCGACTGCATCTGTTTGCCCTTTTCGTATACCCGGGCGCACTTACCGTTGATGCGGCTGCCCACGTAGAACGAGCAGCCCTTGGTCGGCACCATGCCAAAGCGCTTGGCGATGCCCTTGGCAACCTCGGTGATCACGAACTCACCCGATTCAATCTTCATCCAGGACGGAGCGCGGCCCCGCTGGGGATGGAACTCGCCGGCTTCCGCGCCGGCAATGGCACCCTGGTAGGTGATGTGCTCGCCGCTGTAGTCATCCAGGGCGAGATCCACCCGTGTGATGCGCACGCCTGGAATGTGAGAGATAACATCATGCAAAGCCTGGAAATCCAGGGCGGCACAACCCACACCGGAAAAACTCACCATGCAACCATGGTTTGCCGCACCCCAGCCAATCAGGCCGCAGGGGATGCCGTCACACAGCAGGTCAGCCGAATTGGCGTAACCGTGCAGGCCAGAGCGGCGAGGGCGCATCGTGAAGCGCGGTTCGGGGATGGGGACACCAATACGGGTATTCAGCTCCTCTAACCACAGCTCCAGCTCGTTGCAGCAGAGGGCATCCAGGAACTGGACGCCGTAGCAGTCGATCAAGTCGTTGTAGGCTTCCCAATACTTGGCACCCTCGACAACCTCGAACTCGGAGAACTTGAGCAGGGCAGTGCAGACCGCCTTCAACTCCTTACGAATGTCGGCACGGGCCTTGTAACCGGAATGCAAAGCACGCTCCATCATTTCGGTCATGGATAGCGTCACGACAGGGGCAGGGGACTTAGGCACCCCCTGGAGGCTTAACCGCTCAGTGGTCTTGTCATATTCAACCGTTGGGGCAGGGGAGACCCCCAGCCGTTCGGCCTTGCCGCACAGGCGTTCTGTCACCTTGTCAAAACGGGCGAGGGGAGCGAAGCCAACCGGACGCTTCCAGAGATAACGCAGCCCCTCGACAGGGGGTTCAGAAATGGCCGCTTGCAGGGCCTTCACCTTGGTATCGAAGCGCGGGATAGCCTTCAAGAGCGCCCCTTGCTTGGCAAGCTCCTTCATCTGGATCAACTCGGTCGGCGCCCAGGTGAAGGACAGATAATCGATCAGGGTTTTGTTGCCGATAACCCCATTTATCGGCATCACGGAGCTATGACCAGTCATCGAAAAACACTCCCTGGTCATAGAAGCCGCGCCACGTGTCCTCGGTGACTTCCACCAGTTCGAACACGGTATCGGGGTACGTCATCGACAGATAGACCCGCAGCTCATGCAGGTCGCGGAACATCTCGACCTGACCCGCGATGCAGGCGGAGTAATCGCCAGTCGGCTCTGCCTGCCAATAGACCTTGCGCTCAATGAGCGCGGGCAGATCCTGGTTTTGTGGGCTAGAGTGGGTCATAGATCAATCACTTGAGTTAGTAGGCAAGTGCATTTGATCAATTTCCCAAGTAAGTTTCAACGGGCCTTTTTGGCCGCAAAATGGTTATGATACGGCCATTGATAAACTGAGGAGTTAAGGCAAATGGACTCTAAAACGCTGATCCAGGCCTACATGAGAGCCAAAAAGTTCACCCAGTTTCAGGAAGTCGCTGTAGAGCTTGGCTTTACACAATCTCACGTCTCACGTTTGACCAAAGGCAAAGCGCAACTCACTGATGAGACTGCAAAAAAGATTGCCGAGGAAATCGGCCTAGACGTCAAAGAAGTGCTAATAAGCCTTGCGGCTGTCAGAGAGACCGATCCCGAGCTGAAACAGGCTTGGTACGATATCCTGGCGAAGTATTCGAAAGGAGCTGGCACGGCGGTAGCCCTTGCGGCGGCTGTGTTTCTGTCTCCACTGAGCGGGCCTGACCATACCGCGCATAATGTATATTATGTTAAATTGAATGTCTTGGTATTCTGTCACCCTCAACCGAACTGTGTATAATGGTGGCAATTGATCCTATCCCCGACCGGATGTCTTAAGTGGCTGAATTAACATCAGAACAATTAAAACCCGCTTTCTCGATTGAGCAGTTCCCCACACTTGGCGAACTCGACCCCATTCCGTTTGCCGCCCTGCAACCCAGAGCGATTTCGGGTATAAAACGGCTGGCCAGTTTTGATGGTGACTGCCCGGTCATGATCCTCAACGGTTTCCCCGGTGCAGATTACGAGAATGTCTGCCAGACCCTGATTGCCTCTTCGAATGGCAAGGATGGCGACCTGTTCGATCTCTGTTATACCGAGAATCTCAACAACCCTTTCAAACCCATCTGGCTGCGCCTGCAACCGGGCTCGGGTTTCGAGTTCTGCGAGATGGTCGGAGAGCTGCTCAAGCTGATGAGCCACCATCTCGACGCCGAGCGGCTGGTCACCCGGATCATCCGCAAACAGAACAACGACCCCAAGATCGTGGATTTCCTCTCCGATCTGGCCGCCCATGTCGCCCAGGGCCTCGAGTTCCAGCACCCAGTGCTCATCAACCTGCTGATCCATCATGAGGATCAGCAAGCCCCTGTCGTCTACGGCCGCGACCTGAACTGGGATACCTTGTTCGGTTCCATCAACTATCAGACGGAACAAGGCTCCGTCTACGCCAACCAGCATCTTTTGGAACCTGGTCTGCTGCGGGAAGCCAACGGTGGTTACCTGGTACTTCAGCTTGATGAGCTGCTGGATCAGCCTCATCTCTGGTTCAAGCTCAAGAACGCCATGCAAAAAGGCGAGCTGGACTGGAATGCCTATCAGGAAGGCAAGACGCTTACGCCCTTCTTCACCCCGGAGGCGACCCCGATCCGGTTCAAGTTGATCCTGGTCGGTGACAGGCTGGACGTGGCGGAATTCCAGATGCTGGACAGGGACATGGCGGAGCGCATCTTCCTGCGTGCCGATCTGGTCTCCGAAGTGAACATCGAGGAAGATCTCCCCGCCTTCCTGCAATATCTCGCCTGGCTGCGAGCGCGCTGGGCGCTGCTGGATTTCACCCCAGGTGCCCTCCTCGCCCTCTGTCGCCATGCCAGCCGCCTGTGTGACCACCAGGAGTGGCTATCCCTCTCCGAGGTACAGCTCGGCGCCATCATGCGCATGGCCGACAGCCTGGCCCGCGAGCTGGAAGCGACCTGCGTCACTGACGAACATATCCTGCTCGCCCTGGAAGAACAGGATTACCGCCTCAACTATCTGGTGGAGCAATCGGATCAGGGTGTCATCGACGGCCAGATCCTGCTGCAGACCGACGGTGAAGAGGTTGGCCAGATCAACGGCCTTTCCGTCATCCAGGTGGCTGGCCATCCCTATGACTTCGGGGAGCCGGTACGCCTCACCGCGACCGTCCACCTCGGGGATGGCGATGTGGCTGACATCGAGCGCAAGGCGGAGCTCGCCGGGCACATTCACGCCAAAGCCATGATGATCATCCACGGCTACCTCTCCAACAAGTTCGGCGCAGAGAACCCCTCGCCGCTCTCGGCCAACCTGGTGTTCGAGCAGTCATACCACGAGATCGATGGTGACAGCGCCTCCCTGACCGGCCTGTGTGCCCTGCTCTCCGCCCTCGCCCGCCAGCCCATCTACCAGCACTTCGCCGTGACCGGTGCGGTCGACCAGTTCGGCAATGTGCAGGCCGTTGGCGGCGTGAACGAGAAGATTGAGGGCTTCTTCCGGGTGTGCAAGATCCACGGCCTCACCGGCAAGCAAGGCATTCTGCTGCCAGGCACCAACGCCCAGCAGCTCAACCTCTCTGATGAAGTGATCGCGGCAGTAGAGGCCGGCCAGTTCCACATCCACCCGGTGGATCACGTGGAAGAGGCAATCGAGCTGCTCACCGGCTGCGTTGCTGGCGAACCGGACATGCCGGATACCCTGTTTGGTCGCATCCAGGAGAGACTGGACGAACTCAATGGCACGGCAACCAAGAGTGGCGGCCTGCTGCGCAGCCTGCTGGACCGGCTGCTTGGCCGTTAAATGAAGTGATCGGAGTTGTTTAGCGAACATCTGTAAGCTAAATTGGCCCGGCTTTGACCCATATGAAGGATAAACAGCGTGACCCTAGATAACGACACCACTGATCCCCGCCTCTCCCTGTGCGAACAAGGCAAAGAGTCCTTTACCCGTGAAGAGCTGCTTGCCTGCAGCCGTGGCGAATTATTTGGTGAAGGTAACAGCCAGCTGCCCGCCCCCAACATGCTGATGATGGATCGCATCGTCAAGATTAACGACCATGGCGGCGAGCACGGCAAGGGTGAAATCCTGGCTGAACTCGATATCACGCCGGATCTCTGGTTCTTCGACTGCCACTTCCCCGGCGATCCCGTCATGCCCGGCTGCCTGGGCCTGGATGCCATGTGGCAACTGGTCGGCTTCTTCCTGGGCTGGAAAGGGGGTCCTGGCAAAGGACGTGCGCTGGGTGTCGGTGAAGTCAAGTTCACCGGCCAGATCCTGCCGACGGCCAAGAAGGTCACCTACAAGATCACCTTCAAGCGCGTCATCAACCGCAAACTGGTCATGGGCATTGCCGATGGCGTCGTGGAAGTGGATGGTCGCCCCATCTACAGCGCCACCGATCTGAAAGTGGGCCTGTTCAAAGACACCACCGCATTCTGATCCTGCTCCTGGTGAGCAGAGACAACGTAAAGGGGCCACGATGGCCCCTTTCCTT
Organism: Aeromonas sp. ZOR0002; assembly: GCF_963866995.1. Taxonomy (NCBI): domain Bacteria; kingdom Pseudomonadati; phylum Pseudomonadota; class Gammaproteobacteria; order Aeromonadales; family Aeromonadaceae; genus Aeromonas; species Aeromonas sp. ZOR0002. The sequence continues at coordinate 10,037 of NZ_CAWMFQ010000186.1, forward strand.
TTGTAATGAGTGATGAAGTATCGGTTACTTCATGAAGAGGCCTGAGCCTCGCCCTTCCATGGCATCGCGCCAACCACCAAGCCAATGGCCCCTGGCATCCAGGCACTGGTACGGACACGCTTCTTTCTGTTTGCCGACTACGCCAGCCTGATAACCACGAGCGCGAGCTCTCTCCAGACGGTCCCGTTTCTGTCTCTTCATCATCTACGACCCTCTTCGTGGAACAAAAAAAGCGACCAGTTTTTCACCGGTCGCCTTCATCTTTACCCCAGGGGGGAGGCAGGGTCAAACAAAAAATTCCATGCTATTCAGGGGTTGTGACACAAGATACTGAACTGCATTAATTTTTGATGACACTTATTTATCGCTGATAGCGACGCAGCCAGGCAAAGGGCAGCGCCAGCAGAGTCAACCAGAACAGGCTGCCACCACCGCCCTCGCCACCATCCTGACCGGTCTGGTTGTTGACCGGCGCATTGCTGACCACATAGCTGGCCGGGGCATTGCCCTGATAATCCGCCACGGCCGGCGTCAGTTTGACGGCGACCACGGTGGCGTTGGCGCGTTTGTTGAGGTCGCTCTCGCTGTCATAGCGATACGCCGTCGCGGCAATGGTGCCGTCGCTGCTGATGCCGCTGGCATAAGCGATGTGATAGTACTTGCCGTTCTGGGCACACTGCTTGTTGCCGGCGTCATCCTTGCCACAGATGAGATCGTTCAGATACCAGCTGTTGGCCGGGGCGGCCGCGTTCAGCAGGAAGGCTTCCTGCATGCGGTTGGTGCCATTGACCACCGGTTGGGTCTGATGGCGGGAGTCGCGCCAGCCAACCACCATGTTGTGCTCGTTGATGGCGGCCGCTTCCGAGCCTGCCCCCGAGACCGGCTTGTCCTGGAGAGGAAGGCT
>NZ_CAWMFQ010000187.1:0-1749 GCF_963866995.1 Aeromonas sp. ZOR0002
CACAGACGATGCCGGAGCCTGCGAAGTCGGAGAAGCCCGCCTCTTTCAGGAAGCCGCCACCCCAGCTCCAGTAGCCTTCCACGGGGTAGATGAAGCCGGTCATCACCACGCAGAACAGCAGGAAGGACCAGAGCTTCATCCGCTCTGCCACCGCACCTGAAATGATGGAGGTGGCGGTGGCGACGAACACCACCTGGAAGAAGAAGTCGGCGTGCAGGGAGTGGCCCGCGTCGTCCGCCTGGCTGCCCATCAGGCTGCCAAAGCTCGGCAGCCAGCCGCCGGCGCTGTTGTCCACGTACATGATGTTGTAGCCGACCAGCAGGAACATGATGCAGGCGATGGCATAGAGCAGGATGTTCTTGGTCAGGATCTCGGTGGTGTTCTTGGCGCGGACCAGGCCGGCTTCGAGCATGGCGAACCCGGCGGCCATCCACATGACCAGCACGCCGGAGATCAGCAGGTAGAAGGTGTCGAGTGCATAGCGCAGCTCGCTGACGGATGTGATCAACTCTTCCATGTCGTATTCCTCAGTTCCAGTCGTATCAAAGGGCGTCTGCGTCGGTCTCGCCGGTGCGGATGCGCACGGCGGCCTGCAGGTCATAAACGAAGATCTTGCCGTCACCTATCTTGCCGGTGTGGGCGGCCTTGCTGATGGCTTCGATGATCTGCTCGACGTTGTCGGCCAGGGTGGCGATCTCCAGCTTTACCTTGGGCAGGAAATCCACCTGGTATTCGGCACCCCGGTACAGCTCGGTGTGCCCCTTCTGGCGGCCAAACCCCTTGACCTCGGAAACCGTCAGCCCCTCGACGCCGAGGCTGGCGATGGCTTCGCGCACGTCGTCGAGTTTGAACGGCTTGATGATGGCGGTGATTAATTTCATGCAATATCCCCAATCCTTGTGGTTCACCCAGATAAAGGCAAATATTGCGCCAGAAAAGTATTTTTCTTTTTATTCATGCACTTACTTATTAATCGCAGCCCTGGTCAGCGAGGCTTGCCCAATATGGGCAGGGCTGCGCCAAAGGTGTGCACCGCCGTGGTGCAATCTGGCCGGCAGAAGAACGGAAGGGAGCGTGACGGCGCGCAAGACTCGAAAGTGTGCGGGCTGCTACTGTTGTTCAACAAGAGGGCAACCTGGCCGATAACCCGTCATGACGGGGTGTCGAGGCCAGTCGCCCCCTTGAAGGCTCGACCGGCAGGCCCGGTTTTCCCGCCAGGTCAACAAGCGGATCCGTGGCGCCGAGTAGCAGAACAAGGAAGGTTTTCATGCTGCATGACAATGAGATGACAAGGCTACCGGCCCTCGACGAGGCCGTGATGAGCGGCATGCTGGAGGTCGTGAGCGACGGTCTCTGGGACTGGAATGCCAACACCGGCTATGTCCACCGCTATCCCGGCTGGTATCAGATGCTGGGGTATGAGCCCCACTCCCTCGACAACACCGTCTTCACCTGGGAGAACCTGATCCACCCGGACGATCTGGCGCAGGTCATGGAGAGCTTCGATGCCTGCCTGAGTGGGCGGGCGGCGGACTACCGGGCCGAGTACCGCTGCCGTTGCCGTAACGGTGATTACCTCTGGGTGGCGGATTGTGGCCGCATCGTCGCACGCAACCCGGACGGCAGTGTCGCCAGGATGGTGGGGGCACACCGCAACATCCACGCCCAGCGGGAACTCTACGCCAGGCTGGAGCTGCAAAACCGCACCCTGGAGCAGCAGGTGGCGCAGCGTACCGCCGAACTGGAGCG
>NZ_CAWMFQ010000187.1:1832-3292 GCF_963866995.1 Aeromonas sp. ZOR0002
AGCGCGCCAAGCGCTTCAAGGAGCCCTTTGCCGTGATCGCCATGGACGTGGACGACTTCAAGCAGATCAATGATCGCCATGGCCACGGGGTGGGGGACCAGACCCTGATCGATATCGTGCAGCTGACCCGGGGCTGCATCCGCGAGATCGATCTGCTGGCCCGCTGGGGGGGTGACGAGTTCATGCTGGTGCTTCCCAATACCCGGTTGCCCGACGCCCGGGTGGTGGCCGAGAAGCTGAGGCAGCGCCTGAGCCATGCCAGGGTCAAGGGGATCGAGCCCGTGACCTTGAGTTTCGGGCTAGTGGAGTCCGACCCCGACGAGCAGGTGTCCCATCTGATGGCACGGGTCGACAGGGCGCTCTACCGGGCCAAGCTGGCGGGCAAGGACCAGCTCAGCGGCTGACAAGGGCACTGGTCGGAGCCGCTACGGGGCTTTTCCCCCCCGAATACGGCTTGACCAAGGGATTTTCTTGACTCCAATTCATCCCGCTGGTTTCATGCGCGCTCTTTTCATTCTTGCGAGATGTATCTTCATGAAAAAGTCCTTGCTGATTGCCCTGACCGCCCTGCCTCTGGTAGCCCACGCCGGCCTGATGGATTCCCTGACCGACACCGTGACCAGCAGCGTCACCAGCACCGCCAAAGAGATGGCTGGCAACGCCATGGACACCGCTTCCAACGAAGCGATCAAGAAGGCTCTGGACATCAAGGAAGGCGGCTCCAACAAGCAGGCCATCAAGGACAAGCTGGGCGCCCCGGCCAGCACCAAGACCGACGCCGGTCTGGAAGTGTGGACCTATGACCTGGACGCACTGAACAAGGCCTCCCCGCTGCTGGCCGAGACCACCAAGTCCTTGCTGAAAGACTCCGAAGTGGCCCAGAAGAACGTGGTCATCAAGTTCGAAGGCGAGACCGTGAAGACCCTGAACCTGGCCAACAAGGCCTGAGTCCTGGCAAGGTGAATGAAAAAGGGGCCCGCGGGCCCCTTTTTGCTGCCTGGTATTCAGGCTCACACCTTGAAGCGGTGCACCAGGGCCAGCAACTGGCGGTTGGACCCCAGCAGGGTGGCGGCGCTCTGCTCCGTGTTGCCGCCGTTCTCCACCAGGAGGTTCAGCATGTCGCGAATGCTCACCATGTTGCGGTTGATCTCCTCGGTCACCCGGCTCTGCTCCTCGGCTGCGGTGGCGATCTGGCTGCTGAGATCGTGGATCTGCACCACGGCGTCGGCCATGGTGTCGAGGCCGCCGGTGACCTGCCCCGTGGTGTCGGCCGCCGCCTGGCAACTGCGCTTGGTCTGCTCCATGGCGAGCACGGCCTCGGCGACCCCCTGGGTGAGCCGTGACAACATGCTGCCCACTTCGGCGGTGCTGTTCTGGGTGCGTGCCGCGAGGGCACGCACCTCGTCGGCCACTACCGCGAAGCCCCGGCCCTGTTCACCGGCCCGGGCCGCCTCGATGGC